>JAPOIC010000103.1 GCA_029979145.1 Opitutaceae bacterium | reverse complement strand
GCTCCTGCATGAATTGCGCGGTGGCGCAGTTGAGCATGTCGACGTTGACATGCGTAACAGGGCGGAAGCTGCCGCGCTCCACCATGATGGCCTTCTTGTAAAGGATCTCGGAAGGCTGGAGGACCTCGCCCTTGGGCCCGAACATCACGGCGTTGGTCAGGCCGTGCTGCACCAGCAGGAGCGAGGTCAGGCGGTTGTCGACGTCCGCGAACTGCGGGCCGCGGAATTCCAGCATGTCGACCTCGATGCGGTTGTGGCTGAGGTTGTCGAGGAGCGACTGGATGAATTTGCCCGGGTCGTCGCGGTAGTAAAACGCGCCGTAAACCATGTTGGTGCCGACGACGCCGAGCGCTTCCTGCTGCAGGACGTTTTCCTTGTCCCACATCCGCACGTGCATGATGACCTCGCTGGGCTCGCTGCCGGGCTCGGTCTGGAAGCGCACACCCATCCAACCGTGCTGCTCGTTCGTGCCGGTGAAATTTCGGGCGGAAACCGTGTCGGCGAAAACGAAGAACTCCGTGTGTTCGCCGCGCTCCTCCGCCAGGCGCTCCTTGAGGAGGACGAACTCGTGGTCGAGCATGAGCGCGAGCCGCTCGCGGGAAACGTAGCGCGGCGACTTGCCGTAGATGGCGTCGCTGAAGGTCATGTCGTAGGCGGAGATCGTCTTGGCGATGGTGCCCGACGCGCCGCCGGCTTGAAAGAACACGCGGGCGACCTCCTGGCCGGCGCCGATTTCCGCAAAGGTGCCGTATTTACTGGCGTCCAAATTGACGGTGAGCGCCTTGCGGTTGGTGGTCAGAAGCTCCTTTTGCTCGCTTATGGTGCGGAAGAGTGAGCAGAAAGAGCACCAACAGCAATCCGTTCATTGCGCCGGCAGATGACAAGCGGGCGACGGTGGACCGGACCGCCGCGGGTTTTACTGGTGGAAACGGGGTTTCCGGCTATCTTCGGCGGCTTATGAGGAATTTCCTGTCGTCGATGCTCGGGGCTCTGGCCGCCATGGTGATTTTTGCCGTCGGGGCGGGCGCGCTTTTTGTGGTCCTGCTGGTGGCCATTAGCGCCATGGGGGAAAAGCCGGTGGCCGTGGAGTCCGGGTCGTATCTCGTGGTGGACCTTTCGGCCAACTTCCAGGACGGCCCGTCGGAAATCGACCTCGGTTCCTTGGCTGGTGAACGCAGCGAAACGATCCAGGTGCACACGGCCACACGGGCGCTGAGATTCGCAGCGAACGACAGTCGGATCAAGGGCATGTTGATCACCGGTTCGGTGATGCCGGAGGGATACGGCTCGGGATATGCGGCGCTGGGCGAACTGCGGCAGGCTTTGGCGGACTTCAAAGCCTCGGGCAAGCCGGTGCAGGCGTGGCTGGATAATGCCATGACGCGGGACTTCTTTGTGGCTTCGGTGGCGGACGATCTGGCGCTTGACCCTTTTGGCGTGATCTTCATGCCCGGCTTGGCCAGCGAGTCGCCGTTCTTCGCGAAGGCCTTGGCGCGTTTCGGCGTCGGCGTCCAGGTGACGCGCGTCGGCAAATTCAAGAGTGCGGTGGAGCCATTTGTGAGGGACGACTTTAGCGCGGAGAATCGCGAGCAGTTGCATAAGCTACTCAAAGACCTTTGGGGCAGTCTCAAATCTGACATCGCGTCGGCCCGCGGCCTCGAGGTCCCGGCGTTGCAGGCGATGGTCGACGGCGAAGGTCTGATCACGGCCGACAGTGCCCTGGCCCACAAACTGGTCGATCGTCTCGCTTACAAGGATATCGTGCTGGACGAGCTGAAGGAGGCGACCGGCCGCAAGGGGTCGGTGCTGCCCTTCAAGCAGATCGCTTTGCCTAATTATGCGGCGATGGTGCCCGTGGGCGAAGGCGACCGGGTGGCGGTTGTTTACGCGGAAGGCGAAATCGTGTTTGGCGAAGGCGAATGGGGTCAGGTGGGTGGCGACCGGTTTTCGCGTCAGTTGCGCGCGCTGCGCCTTGACTCCGGGGTAAAGGCCATCGTCCTTCGGGTAAACAGCCCAGGTGGCAGCGCCCAAGCTTCCGAGGCGATCCAGCGCGAGGTGATCCTCGCGGCGAAGGAAAAGCCCGTGGTGGTTTCGATGGGGTCGTATGCGGCCTCCGGCGGCTACTGGATTTCCACCTTCGGGCAGAAGATTTATGCCGAGCCGACTACGATCACGGGATCGATCGGCGTGTTCGGGGTCTTGTTCAATATCCAAGACCTGGCCGCGAACTGGGGGGTGCATTTCGACCGGGTGAAGACCGGCGAGTTTGCCGACGCACTGAGCATGAGCCGACCGAAGACGGAGACAGAGCTGGCGATCGTGCAAAAGTCGGTGGACTGGATTTACGACCAGTTCATCACCAAGGTCGCGACCTCGCGCGAACTCGACGAAGCGTTCGTGCGGGAGATTGCCCAAGGCCGCGTCTGGTCTGGGGTCGAAGCCAAGGCCTTGGGTCTGGTCGATGAGATTGGCGGCTTGGATGCCGCCATCGCCTATGCGGTGGAACAGGCCGGGCTGGGCGAAAACTACCGCGTATCGGAGTTTCCGCGCACGAAGCCGTTGAGCGAGGCGATTGCCGAGATGCTGCATCGCTTGAAGCCGCCCGGTTCGGCGCGGGCGGGAGCGGCCACCCAAGTGATGCGCACCGTCGAGCGTCAGCTGCAGCAATTGAACACCTACAACGATCCCCGGGGCGTGTATGCGCGCCTGCCGGTCAACCTGGACTTGAACTGACATGGAACACCGACTTTTGCGCGATTGCCGCGCCACCCGCATTCCAGCGGGCGATGACGTCACGCTCGCCGCCGGCGTCAGCGTGCACCTTACCCAGGCCCTCGGCGGCAACTTGACCGTGCGGGCGGGCGATGGTCTTTTCCGCATCGCAGCGGCGGATGCCGATGCGTTGGAAAATTACACGCCTGACACCGAGAGTGAATCCGGAGCGCAGGAGTTCAGCGAAGATGCCGTGTGGGAGGCGCTCAAGGGCTGCTTCGACCCGGAGATTCCGGTCAACATCGTCGACCTTGGTTTGATCTACGATCTGGGGATCGAGTCAACCGAGACGGGCGGGCACACAGTGCAGGTGAAGATGACCTTGACGGCGCCGGGCTGCGGCATGGGGCCGGTGATTGCGGATGATGCCAAGCAACGGGTTGCCGCGCTGCCGACGGTCGATGACGTCAAGGTGCACATTGTCTGGGATCCGCAATGGGCGCCGCAGATGATTTCCGAGGCCGGTCGCAGGCAGCTCGGTATCGAGTAACGCCGCTCAGGCGAGATAAGGGATCGTCAGCGGGCCCTCGGGCAGGACGGCGATCGGCGGGTCGCCGCCCAGCCGGCCCAGCTCGGCGTCGATGGCCTGACGCAGGTCGGGCACGGCGTGAAAGTGCGCGCGCGCCAGATCCTCGGACGGAATTTCGCAATGCACGCCCACGCGGGCTTTCAGCTGGACCATGGCGAGGAGTTGCACCTGCCATTGGTCAAAGGTGGCAAAGCCCGGGGTCATGATGCGGTCGAACAGTTCCTGTGGCGAAGTGGAGTCGAAGAGCATCGAGCGGAAGTTGCCGTGCTCGGGAAAACCGTCATTGCATCGCGCCGCAGCGAGGATCAGGCCGCCTTGGTCGACGATGCGGGCGGCGGCGCACATGCCCTTGACCGCCTGATAGAGATTTTGGTCGAGCGGGAAGCCGCTGTTGGTGGTGACGACGAGCGGGAAAGCGCGATCGCAGGCGACCATGGTGGTCGACTTGGAAAAGGCGCAGCCCGCGCGGTGGGCGGCGAGCGTTTCACCGCAGAAGTAACGCGTGATGCGTTTCTCGGCGTTGAGGGTGACGTTGATGCAGAAATCAATCGGGCGAAGCGAGCCACCGGCGCGCACGTGGCGTTGCGTGGGATTTTCCTCCAACTCGCCCCAGGTGCTGCGCGGGTCGCCGATGACGCTGGCTCCGTGGTAGTGCATGATTGTGTCGATGCCGGCGAGGCCGGGCATGACGGCTTTGTAGCCGCCGGAAAAACCGGCCATGAAATGGGGCTCGATGAAGCCGAGGATGATCCGCCGGTCGGCTTCGACGTAGCCGCGCGCCATGTGCACGTCGTAGCCCATGGCCGAACGGCCGGCGAGGGCGAGCGTGGCCGGATCGTGGGCATCGTGATTGACTACGCGGTAGCCGCGGGCAATCGCGGGGCCGAGCATGACGTCCAGTTCCTCGGGCGTGTTGGCACGGTGCGAACCGGTGCCGACGTAAATGGTGAAGTTCTCCGTCGGCACATGGCCCAGCTCGGCGAAGAGCCACGGCAACAGTCGGTCACTCGGCAGCGGCCGGGTGCCATCCGGAATGACCACGGCGACCGTCTCGTGGGCCTTGACCAGGTCGCGCAGCGGCTTGGTGCCGATCGGGTCTCTCACCGCGGCGGTGAAGCCGGCTTGTTCATCGGTTAGTCCTTCGATGTGACGGGGACGCATGACCGTGGCGTCGAGGCCGGTGAGATCGAGGGGCAAGCCGGTCTGGCCGTATTGCAGGGTGACGGTCATGCGGTGATTTCGTCGAGCGAGCAGGACGAGGGCGTTTCGCAGTTGGGCCGCGCGATGACACCGGGGTAAGGTTCGTCGGCGAAAGGCTGCCCCGGATTGGCCAGCAGGTGCCGGTCGCAGACGGTAAACAGTTCCGCTTCGGTCGACGTCCGGCGCATGTCGTGCAGGAAGGCGCCGGTGGCGTCGACGCTTTGCCCAACGAAGTTGAGGTATTTCTTCATCTTGTTGACGTGCGCCCGCTCGGGGAAGTCGGCGTTCTGCGTCGCACGGTAAAGTCGCTCAACGTATTCGCGCACATCGGCCAGAGTGATCAGTGTCGGCGTGCGCCCGGCAAATTTCTCGCGGCATTGACGGAATATCCACGGGTTGCGAATCGCGTGCCGTCCGATCATGACGCCGGCGCTTTTCGTGGAGGCGAGGATCTCGGCGGCGCGATTTGCCGAGGTGACGTTGCCGTTGGCTAGAACCGGACACCGGGCCAGCGCGGCGGCGCGGGCGATGAAGTCGTAATGCACGTCGCTGCGATACATCTCCTTCACCGTGCGCCCGTGGACGCTGAGCAGGTTCACGCCGTGGCGGTTGACGCTCTCAACCACAGACTCAAACGGGGTGGTGTTATCGAAGCCGATGCGCATCTTGACCGTGAAAAGGCCCGGGGTGCAGGCGCGCAGGGCGGCGATGATCTCGTCGATCCGGGCCGGATCGCGCAGCAGGCCGCCGCCGACGTTCTTCTTGTAGACCTTGGGGGCGGGGCAGCCGAGGTTGAGGTCGATGCCGGCAACTGGATGCTTGAGCAATTTCTGGGCGGTGCGCTTGAGATGGGGAATATCCTCACCGATCAGCTGGGCGAAGACGGGTCGGCCGGTGGCGTTCTCATCGATCGAGCGAAGGATGTGGCGCTCGGGGCGCGACTGACCGTGCACGCGAAAGAACTCGGTGAAGAAATAGTCCGGCGCGCCGTAGTGCGCGACCACGCCCATGAAGGCGCGGTCGGTGACGTCCTGCATCGGGGCGAGGGCCGTAAGCGGCTGGCCCGGAATGATGCCCGCCGGCAGGCTGCGCGCGGCGACCTCAGGCGGAGTCATCGTCGTCCTCTTCCGGGTTTTCCTCGGATTGCTGGCGCAAGACCCGTTCGAGGATCTCGGTGCGATCCTCGACGGCATCATAAACCTTGGCGGAGACGTGGATGGCGCAGTCCTGTTGGAGCGCGAGCACGATGGAATCGCTGGGCCGGGCATCGATTTCGACCAGCTTGCGTCCAAGTTCATTGGTCATGTGCAGCATGATGCGCGCAAAGAAGGTGCCGCCGCGGACGTCGTTGATCACGACCTGTTCCAGCTGGGCCCCGAGTCCGAGCAGGATGCTGCCGACGAGGTCGTGGGTCAGCGGGCGATCTTTCTTTACCCCGGCCAGGCACATCTGGATTGCAGCGCCAACAGACTGGTCGACGTAGATCAGGAAGGTCTTGCGGTCATCGCCCAAGAAGACGGCACACCCATTGGTGGTGGGCATGACTCCCTTGACGGACACGGTGATGGCTTCCTGCGACATGGCGGCAACGTTAGGCCGGCGCGCTCGCTAAGCAAGCGCCGGGGTCACTCGAACCCGAGCAGCGCGATGCCCCAGCTGCGCGCCTGGGCCAGCACGGCGGGCTTGTCGATCAGGATGACGCGGCCGCGCTCCAAGGCGGCGGCAGCCAAGCCGGCCTCGCGCATGGTCTCGAGGGTACGCAGGCCGAAGCAGGGGACATCGAAACGATAATCCTGGGCGGCCTTGACGGTCTTCACAAACAACGCGCCGTCGGTCTTGAACCCGCCCGCGCGCCGCAGCATCTCGTCGGTGCCCTCGAAGGCCTCGACGGCGAGCACGGTGCCTTTGCGGACCACGCAGCCTTGGCCAATGTCGAGGCGCGCGCATTCTTTC
This sequence comes from Opitutaceae bacterium, assembly GCA_029979145.1. Classification (GTDB taxonomy): domain Bacteria; phylum Verrucomicrobiota; class Verrucomicrobiia; order Opitutales; family Opitutaceae; genus Cephaloticoccus. The sequence continues at coordinate 666 of JAPOIC010000103.1, read as the reverse complement.
GCGACCTGGATGCCGTGGGCGACGTATTCCTCGGGGATGGGAAACTTGCCCCCGGTCATGCAGCCGGCATCGGCCAACTGAGCGTCGAGGAAGCTGCGCGCGTCCACGAGTGTCACGCCGATCTTTTCGATCTCGGCGGCGATGGCGCCGAAGATGGTTTCGGCGTTGCGCCGTTTGAGCGTTAGGAGGATTTGCGCGGCCTTCAGGTCAGGGTGCAGGCCCTTGAAAAGGCGGCGCGGTGTGATCTGCCCGGCCATGAGCGCGCTGTCGCAACCAAAGCGTTCCAACGCCTTCAACATCTTGCCAAGTTGGCCGACGAGCAGAATGACTCGTTCCTCGGGAGGGAACAGTGCGATGAGTTCCGGACTGGTCTCTTCTTCAAATCCAATCAGACGCACCGGCACGCCAGCGGCCCGAGCGGCTTGGGCGACGAGCAACGGATACAGGCCCTGACCGGCAATCAACCCAAGCGGGCGGGTTGCGTCGAAACCTGCGGGAAGGAAGGCGGACGGATTCGGCACACGCGCAGCGTGAACGGCCGGAGCGCCGGTGTGGAGCCGAAATCGCGGCGCGAGTCGTCATGACTGCGCGCCGTTATATTTCTTGTAACTCCGGTAATACCGGTAGTTGGAGTAATATTCGATGCGGCGGGGGGTAAGGCCGTTG
>JAPOIC010000240.1 GCA_029979145.1 Opitutaceae bacterium | reverse complement strand
TTGATGCGACTTTAATTCCGAGCGCGCCGGCGGGCGTGGTTCACTGTCCAGATTGATCACCATCAGCGCAGTCTGGCCGGGTTCATTCCGGCTCAGGGACATGTTGGCGATGTTCACGCCATCCTTGCCAAGGAGCGTGCCGACGTAGCCGATCATGCCGGGCTGGTCATGGTTTTCGATGACGAGCAGCTTGCCCACCGCCTCGACCTCCACTTCGCGGTTGTTGATTTCCACGATGCGGGGTTTGCCGGTCTTGCCGATCAGGGTGCCCTTGGCGCCGAAGGTCCCGCCGTCGGCCGCCACGGCTTCCACCGAAACAAGCTCGGTGTAATCCACGTCATCGGTGGACTTGAGCACATGGGCTTTCACGCCCAGCCGCTGTAGTGCGACCGGGGCATTGACGTGATTGACGGAGTCGCCGCTAATCCGGCGCAGGAAACCGCGCTGGATGGCGCGCGTCACGGCGTTGGCGTCGAGGTCGATGATGCGGCCCCAATAAGTGATGTTGAGCGAAACGATCTGCGGCGGGCACATCTGCTGCACCAGCGTGCCGAGCTTTTCGCCCAGCGTGAGATACGGCCCGAGCACCTTGAGCGTGGCCGCGTCGAGCGACGGCATGTTGACGGCGTTGCGAATGACTCCGCCCTTGAGCACGTCGGCGATCTGTTCGGCGATTTCAATGCCGACGCTCTCCTGCGCCTCCGCGGTCGAGGCGCCAAGGTGCGGGGTGAGGGAAACATTGGGCAGAATGCGGAGCTCGCTGTCTTTCGCGAGCGGCTCTTCTTCGAAGACGTCAAAACCGGCGGCGGCTACCTGACCCGACTTCAGACCCTCGATCAACGCGGCCTCCTTGATGATGCCGCCGCGCGCGCAGTTGAACAACCGGACGCCGCGCTTGCACTTCGCCAGGGCAGCCTCGTCGATCATGTGGTGCGTCGCGTCCGTCAGCGGCATGTGCACCGTGATGTAGTCGCTGGCGGCCAAAAGCTCGTCCAGCGTGACGGCCTCGACCTGCATGGCCTTGGCGCGGCTGGGCGCAAGATAAGGGTCAAACGCCACCACCCGCATGCCGAAGGCTTGGGCGCGCTTGGCCACCTCGCCGCCGATGCGGCCGAGACCGACGACGCCGAGGGTCTTGCGAAACAGTTCGATGCCTGAAAACGATTTCCGGTCCCACTTGCCCTCACGCATCGAGGCGGCGGCCTGCGGCACGGGCCGGGCGCCGCAAAGAATGTGGGTGAAGGTCAATTCCGCCGTGGCAATCGTGTTGCCCGACGGGGTGTTCATCACGATGACGCCCCGTTCGGTGGCGGCCTCAACGTCGACATTGTCCACGCCCACGCCGGCGCGGCCGACGACTTTGAGCAAGGGCGCCGCGGCCATGACCTCGGCCGTGATCTTGGTCTCGCTGCGCACCACGATCGCGGACACATCGCCGACCAGCGACAGGACTTGCTCCGGGGAGGAACCGTAGGCTTCCACGACTTCAAGCCCCGGCTGCGAGCGCAGGTATTCCACTCCTTTGGGTGAGACTTTGTCGGCGACGAGAACTTTCATGGGTGCAAAAGGGTTTCAGTGAAAGTTAATTGCCCCTGAAAACGCAAAGATAAATCCCGGTCCAACCGCCGGAGCGTCCGAACTATGACACACTTGGGAAAGTCGGCCCCGCCCCACTCCGCGCTCGCACCCATCCCGGCACCGGGTTTTGGTGAGGCATGGATCCCGCCGAACGCCTCGCCGCCCAGATGCGCTTCCTCATCGAAGTCGACAAGCTCAAGGAGGTTTTCCGGCAAACCCTGGTCACTCAAAGCCGCCGGTCCGAAAACAGCGCCGAGCATTCCTGGCACTTCGCCTTGATGGTCGTGACCCTCGCCGAGCACTCCAATCACCAGCCGCTGGACGTGCTCCGCATCCTAAAGATGGTTCTCCTGCACGACATCGTGGAAATCGACGCCGGCGACACTTTCGCCTACGACGAGAAGAACATGGCCGACCAGCACGAGCGCGAGGCCCGGGCCGCCGACCGCATCTTCGGGCTGCTTCCAATCGATCAAGCCCAGGAATTTCGCGCGCTTTGGGACGAATTTGAAGCGCAGGCCACGCCTGAGGCCCGCTTCGCCGCCGCCTGCGACCGCTTTCACCCGATGCTGCTCAACTGCCTCACCGAGGGTCACGCGTGGCGCAAACACGGCATCACCCAAGACCGCGTCCTCGCCCGCAACGCGCATATCAAGGCCGGCTCCACGGAACTCTGGGCCTATGCCCGTCGCATGATCGACGACGCCGTCGCCCGCGGCCATTTGGCCGCCAAACCCGCCGCCCCATGATCCGCCACGCCACGCTCGAAGACGGCGTCGCCATCGCCGCGATCTACAATCACTACATCGCGAATACAGTCGTGACCTTTGAGGAGGAACCGGTCGATGCCGCCGAGATGGCCGGCCGGGTGCGCGACACGCTCGAAAGCGGCCTGCCGTGGCTTGTCGCCGTCGAAGCCGACCGCGTGGTGGGCTACGGTTACCTGACCAAATGGAAGTCGCGCTGCTCCTACCGCTACTCCGTCGAATCAAGCATCTACTTCGCGCCGGACGCCACCGGACGCGGCCTCGGCTCCGAAATCTACCGCCATCTGATCGACGCGGCGCGCGCGCTGGGCCTTCACGCCATCATCGGCGGTGTGTCCCTCCCCAACCCCGCCAGCACCGCGCTGCACGAGAAATTCGGCTTCAAGCAAGTCGCCCACTTCCGCGAGACCGGATTCAAGCTCAACCAATGGATCGACGTCGGTTACTGGGAGCTGCTGCTGTAACAGCGCTCAGCTCAAATCGCGGAAGCTGCCAAACTCCGGCTCGAAGAGCCGGCGGTGGGTGCGGACGATCATGCCGTCAGTGAGACCCGCGAGGTAGTCGCAGATGCGGCGGGCTTTCCCGTCGAGGGTCTTCTCCGCAAGGATCAACCGGCCGGTGTTGACCGGCAGGATGCTGATGACGCGTTCGTTGCGCTCCGCATAGTTTTCCCAGATCGATTCGAAGAGCGCATTGAGGATGGTGCGGGCCTTGTATTCGAGCTGCTCCAACTGCGGGCTTTCAAAGATGATGTCGTTGGCCATGCGCTTGAAAAACTCCGCCTCGCGCACCGCCGCGTAATCCACCACCAACTCCAGGCGGTAGCGGTTGGTCTTGGCCGCGAGAAAGTTGTCACGCTCGCGCAGCCGGCAGGCTTTGATGAAACGACCGATTTTTTGGGAAAACGTATTTTCCAACCGGTCCGCCCGGATGGC
>JAPOIC010000277.1 GCA_029979145.1 Opitutaceae bacterium | reverse complement strand
GGCGCGCTCGCCCCGCGCCCGGCTCCGCGCCATCGCCGGGGTCGCCGGCCTGGTCTGACCGCGTTTACGCCGCCCCGACGTCCTCGAAACGTCCTCGAATCGTTCTCGAATCGTTCTCGAATCGTTCTCGAATCGTCCCCGAACCGTCCCGCCAGGTTCCGGCCAGCTTCCCGTCAGGATCGGGCCCCCCTCCCCTCCGCTCGCGCTCGCCCCTCGCCGGGCTCCGCGCCATCGCGGGGGTCGCCGCTGTGAAACGACAATCTGAATCCAGCCCGACGATCTTCGGGGTGCCAGCACTGAAGCTGGTGGTTTTTGAAGCGCCGTCGGTCTGACGTTGGCGAGGCTCGGGGCCTACGCAGGCCCATGATTACCGAGCAACAATACCAACGACTGATGAAAGAACATGCAAAGTCCGGCGTGCTGGGCACGGCGGCGATGAAAGCAGGGATGCATCGAGAAACGGCGGCCAAATACCTGGCGGCAGGTCAGGGGCCACAGCCCGAAAAGCGACGCGGCCGGCGGCGACCGGATCCGTTGACGACAATCTGGGCAGCCGCCGAGCGGTTGCTGAACGACGCGCCGGAATTGGAGGCGAAGGCGTTGTTCGAACACCTGCTCGCCGGTGGCGCCGCGCCCGAGGCGCAGAGCGCGCTGCGCACCTTCCAGCGCCGGGTGCTCAGTTGGCGACGACGCCATGGGCCGCCGAAAGAAGTGTTCTTCCCGCAGGCCCGTGAGCCCGGCAAGAGCCTGCAATTTGATTGGACCCATGCGGCGGAACTCGGCGTGACCATCGCCGGGCAGAAGTGGGAGCAACTTTTGTGTCACGCGGTGCTGCCGTATTCCAACTGGGAATGGGCGGTGCCATGCCGGTCCGAATCGATGCTATCGATGCGGACCGGCTTACAGGGGGCGCTGTGGAGCTTGGGTGGCGTGCCGGCGAAGCTGCAGACCGACCATAGTTCGACGGCGACGCATGTGCTGAGTCGCACCACGGGCGAACGGGGCTTCAACGTCGAGTATCTGGCGCTGTGCCGTCATCTCGGGCTCGAAGCCTGCACCATCAATCCGGCCTGCCCGCACGAAAACGGCGACGTTGAGTCGGCCAACGGACACTTGAAGCGACGCTTGGCGACGCATCTGACGTTGCGCGGTTCACGCGAGTTTGCCGACGAGGCGGCGTTCGCCGCCTTCGTGGCGGCGGTCTGCAAGGCGGTAAACGCGCTGCGCACCGTAAAAGTCAACGAGGAGCGGATCCGGTTGCAGCCGCTGCCCGCGACGCGTTATCCCGAAGCGGATGAGTCGTGTGTCCGCGTCTCGAGCTTCAGCACCGTGCGGGTCAAGAGTTGTGCCTACTCCGTCCCGGCCAAACTCATCGGGGCGCTGGTGCAGGTACGGATCACCGAGGCCGAAGTGGTCGTCCGTTACGAAGGCACCGAGATCGTGCGTTATCCGCGCACCATCGGCCATCAAGCCCGGATCGATTACCGTCACATCATCACCTCGCTGGCCCGCAAGCCGGGGGCCTTCGCCGGCTACATTTACCGGGAGGAACTGTTCCCGCGGCCCGCTTTCCGGCAGGCCTACGATGAACTGGTGCGCGCCGATGAACCAAAAGCGGATCGGCATTACCTTAAGCTGCTCGCGCTGGCGGCCGAACGGGGCGAGGACGAGGTGGCCGCCGCCCTCGGGGCGGTGTTGCGCGCCGCCGGCGTGCCGTGGCCGCAGGAGATCGAGGCGGCGCTGGGTGCGCGCGAGCCTGGGGTGCCGGTGTTGGCGGCGTTTACGCCCGAGCTGCAAAGCTACGACGCGTTGATCGCGGAGGTGAGCGCATGAGTGCCCACGGAGCTTTGGCCGGGCCGCTGCGCTCACTGTTATTGACGACCATGGCGGGTGAGTACGAAGACGTCATGGCCCGGGCGGAGGCGGAGAACTGGGGTTATCGCCGCTTCCTGGGCTACCTCGTGGAAAACGAAGTCAATGAGCGCCTGCGCCGGCGGATCGAACGTCAGCTGAAGGAATCGGGTCTGCCGTCCGGCAAGACCCTCGAAGCCCTGGACGAGAAAAAACTGCCCGACAAGGTGCGCCGGCAACTGCCGACGCTGCTTTCGGACGAACTGGTCCGGCGTGGCGACAATCTGCTGTGCTTCGGTCTGCCGGGGCGCGGCAAGTCGCACTTGGTGGCCGCGCTCGGTCGCGAGTGGATCCAGCGGCACCAGTTGAAGGTGTTGTTTACCCCCACCTTCAAACTCGTCACGCAGTTGGTGGCGGCCAAACGTGACCTGAAGCTACCCGGGGCCCTCGCCAAACTCGAGCGCTTCGACGTCGTGATTTTGGACGACATCGGCTACGTGCAGCAATCCCGCGACGAGATGGAGGTGCTCTTCACCTTCCTCGCCGAACGCTACGAGAAGAAGTCTGTCGTCATCACCTCGAACCTGGTCTTCAGCCAATGGGACCAGATCTTCAAGGACCCGATGACGACCATGGCCGCCATCGACCGACTCGTGCATCACGCCACGATCCTCGAGTTTAATGGCGATAGCCACCGT
>JAPOIC010000107.1 GCA_029979145.1 Opitutaceae bacterium | reverse complement strand
TGTTCACCCAACAGCGCCGTCTCTGGCAGCGTTCTCGTGGACATCGAGCTCGCATTGTACGCCACGGCATGCACACTGGCACGGGTCGAGAGGCGGCTTGCTCCGTCCACCCCGCCATGCCGTTCCCCTCCGGCAGATTTCATTTCGTCTTAGTCGCGTTTGTCGCCATCGCGACCGCTTTTCGTCTCCAAGCTGAAACGGACCCGTGGCGCTCCGCGCAGAACCTCGACTTCAACGGCGCGGCCGGCGCCCTGGCCTCCCTTCACGCCGCCCACCTCGGGGACGGCCGAATTACCTGCGCCTACGCCGCCAGCCTGCTGGTGCGCGACCCCGTCACTGCCGCAAATGTCACGATGGCGCAGGCCCTCCTCGAATCTGTCGCCGCCGTGCCCCCCGGCGAGGATCAATCCCACCGTCCACTCGCGCTCTACCTGCTCGGTCGCATCGCCCACGAGCATGTGGAACCCGCCCGGTTCGACGTCGCGGCCCAACGTTACGAGCAACTGCGCCGCGAATACCCGAGCCATCCTCTCGCCGACGAGGCCGCGGTGCAGCTCGCCTTCCTGCGCGCGTTCGATCAACCGCCCGAAAACGCCGCTGGCGCCATTGCGGCTGTCGAATCCCTCCTCGCCGGCGTGCAGTCCCTGTCTTCACGTCGCGAACTTCATTTCCTGCTCGCAACCCTGCATTGGCACTCGCGCCACGATGCCGCGGCCGCCCTGCCGCACTACCTCGCCAGCCGCGAGCTGGGCTTCGAGACGCCATACCGGGACGGCGAGGTCGACCTGACCATCGCCGGCCTCGCGGTCGAGCTCGGCCGCGACGCCCTCGCCGCGCAACACTACCTCGCTTTCGCCGAAGCGAGCCCGCGCGACGCGCGGGCCCAGACCGCGCGCCGGCTCGCCGCCGAGGCCACGGCCCACGCCGAAGGAGGCCGGCCATGACCCGCACCCGCCTCCGGCTCGCGGCCCTGCTGCTGATCGCGGTCTTTGCCGCGTCGGCGTGGCACGTGACGCAGCGCATCCGTGCCGCGCGAACCGCCGAGGTGGAAATTTTTCTCGGGCACTGGCTGCTCCACCCCGGGATGCGCGAGGCCTTTGATGCCGCCATCGCGGGCTACGAAAAGCTCCACCCGGAGGTGCGCGTGCGACAGATCCCCGTCCCGGTGCGTTCGTATGCGGCGTGGACGCGCACCCAGCTCGTCGGCGGCACCGCACCGGACATCACCGGCATGCTTACCCTCAACGAAGAGCTCATCAGCCGCTACTACCTGCCGCTCACGCCCTGGCTCGACCAACCGAATCCCTACAACGCCGGCACCGAACTCGCAGACACCCCGTGGCGGGATACTTTCGTCGACGGCCTCACCGCCATGCGCAACCTCACGCCGACCTCCGGCGAAGTCTGCGGCATCACCCTGCAGGTGAATTCCGTGCGCTTGTTCTACAATCGCGAGCTTCTGCGGGAGATCACCGGCTCCGACACGCCACCGAGGGATTTTGCCAGCCTGCAGGCACTCGGGCGCCAAGTCGCTGCCTACAGCGCACGCACCGGCCGGCGGCTCATTCCGGTCGCCGGCTGCGGACCCTACGCGCGACAGCTGTTCAACACCTTGCTGCCGAGCCAGACTCAACGCCTCACGCTGACGCATAGCCCGAACCGCAACCTTCGCGTTACCTCTCTGGAACTCGCCGGCCTCATGCTTGACGGCAAGGTCAGCTATGCCACGCCCGAGTTGCGCTCCACCCTCGAGCTCATGCACGACATGTCGTTGCTGCTCACCCCGGGGTTCACCTCGCAGCAGCGCGATGAGGCGATCAACACCTACCTGCAGGGCAACGCCCTGATGCTCTTCGCCGGCAGCTGGGACTACGCCATGCTGGCCGAGGACGGTCGCTTTGTCACCGGCATGGTGCCCTTTCCCGTGCCCGCGCAAGACGATCCGCATTATGGTCGATTCAGCCTCGGTCCGGTATCCGAGGCCGCAGGTTACCCCGAGGCGATGCTCGGCGTCGTCCGCTCGAGCCAGCACCCGCAGGCCGCCGTCGATTTCCTGCACTACCTCACCAGCCGCCCGATCGCCGCGGAATTCTCGCGCATCAGCCATCGCATCTCCTCCATCGTCGGCACGCCGCCTCCGCTCAACGCCGCGGAACTGAAACCCCGGCTCGCCGGCGAACTGCCCGGTTTCACGACCGACTTCGGCTGGTTCGCCGCCGACCTGGCTTCCAACTTTTTCCAACGGCACATTCACGAGGCGCTCGGGCCGCAGGGCGACGTGACTGCATTCGCCGCGACGCTCAACGCCGGCATTCACCGTCACCTGCGCGACGACATCGGGGTGCATGTGAAACGAATCCGGCGGGATGCGCGCACCCTCGACGCCCTGACCGCCTTCACCTGGTTGCTCCCTTCCGACGACCCCGGCCAGAATGCGTGGACCCGCCACGCCGAGACGCAGCACCTCCGCCAGCTCGAGGTGCAGCAATATCGCCACTACGCCACCCCCTGATTAATACCACTCTTTCTCGTTCTCTTAACCCTCCTCTTTCTCCTATCCCAAGCCCCATCCCTCTCCCCGCCTTTGCCCGCCCCATTAAGTAACGTATTACGTTACAAACCGCCCCGGCCTGACGGCCCCTTCTCATTCGCAGGCATCGCGCCACCTCTCATGCGCCGAGACCATTTCCGCGCTGCATCCTGCCACCCCGCCCACGCAGTTTGTAACGTATTACGTTACAAACTGCTCCGACCCGGTGCAGGATTAGCCGAGCACAACGCGGAGCGCCGCATGCGCCGCGGCCATCTCTCCAGGCGTGCCGATCGAAATGCGGCACCAGTCAAGAAACGGCGGAAACGGCCGGCCCACGTGCACGCCTTCGGCGAGCATGCGCGGACGGAAGTCAGCGATCGGCACCCCGCTGTGGAAAAACACAAAGTTGCCGTGCGGCACCGCATAGTCGCAGCCGAGTTCGTTTAGCACCGCGATCAGGGCGTTGCGCCCGGCCTTGATCTCGCGGCGCGTGCGGTCGATGTAGGCGACATCCTCGAGGTTCGCCCGCGCGCCGACCAGCGCGAGCAGGTTGGGTCCGCCGATCACGTAGGGGCCCAGTTTCGCCGCCATCCCCGGCGAGGCGATACCGTAACCGATCCGCTGGCCGGCGAGGGCGTGAATCTTGGAAAACGTGCGCAGGACGATGACGTCGTGTCCCTCGGCCACGAGCCCCGCGAGCGTGCGGCCGGCGAAGTCGTCGGAACATTCCAAGTAGGCTTCGTCCACCACCACCGGAGCAGTCGCCGCCGCCGCGCGCACGAACTCCCGGAGTTGCCCGGCGTCAACCACCGTGCCGGTCGGATTGTTCGGGTTGCAGACATAGACGCACTGCGTCTTCGCCGTCACGGCGGCCGCCATCGCGGCAAGATCGTGCTCTTTCCGCTCATTGAGCGGCACCTCCACCAGTGTCGAACCGCGGCGCGCCATCGCCGCGGTCAATTGCCCGTAGGTGGGTTTCGCGCAGACCACCTCACCACCGGGCCCGCCCAACAACTGGCCGCAGGCTTCCAAAATTTCACCCGAGCCCGCCCCGAGCACGATCTGGTCGGGCTTCACGCCTTCCTTGTCCGCGAGCAGCGCCACGAGGTCGCGGCCGTCGGCCATCGGGTAGCGGCACACGTCCGCAGCGCGCTCGCGCATGGCCGCCACCGCCGCTGCTGAGGGACCAAAAGGATTTTCATTCAGCGCCAGCCGCACCGGTCCCGTTGGCTTCGCGGCCGGCTCCGACGCGGCCGGCAAGCGCGGGGCGATCGCAAGACCGGCCAGCGCAGCGGCGGAAGATTTGAACCATTGGCGACGATTGAGCGGGGAAGTTTTGGGCATGGGAAAGTGGGGTGGATCACCATCCATGCCGCCCAACCGCGCCGTCGTCGAGCCCTTGGCCGTGAAGGCCGCGCCCTACTTCGCCGGGTAGTCCGCCAGCGTGCGCTCGATCTGCAAGCGCTGCGCCTCTACTTGGAGCTGCTTGGCGGCCACGACGTCGAACTTCGACCGCGGCAGCCCCGACTCCTTCTCGCGTTCTTGGAGCGCGGTCAGCACCGAATCCTTTTGTCGCGTCGTCACCAGAAACACCTTCGCCATGCGCGTGAGTTCCTCGGGGATGACCTTCGCATAGCGCGGGGTCGTCTCCTCCACGAAGGTCTCGGCGCTCGCGGTTTTTCCACTCAGCAGATGGATGTTCTGCTGGTAGACATCGTCGGCCGTGGCCGAAAGCGACCGCACGCTCGGCCCGCGGATGTAACCGCGCTCGACCGGCTCAAAGGGCTTCGACACCGCCGGCACCGGCACCCCCTTGATCACGGGCAGCCAGGTCGAGATGCGCGAGAACACCTCGTTCTCCTTGCGGCTGGTCATGAAGCGCAGGAAATCGATGGCGCGCTCCGGGTGCTTGGACGAACGCGTCAGGCCGTAGGGCACCGACGCAAAAATATTGGCTTCAGAAATCGGCCCTAGCGCTGCCGCGCCGTATTTCGGGTCATTGGGCTCGACCGAGGGCACGCGAAACGCGCCGACCTCGAAGTCCGCCTGCGAGAGGATGCCGCCGGCGTCCCAAGTCCCCGTGGGGATCATCGCCACTTTGCCCTGCAGGAACTGCATCATCGCGTCCTCGCGATTCAGCTGCGCCCAGCCCGGCGGCATGTAGCGACCGATATCGGCGACCATTTCCAGACTGTGAAACATCGCCGGCGTGCGCAGGCCCCAGTCGCCGCGCAGGTAGGTGATGAGCATGTCCTGCTTCACGAAGTCCAGGTCGCGGTTGTAGTCGACCTCAAGCGCCAGCCGCTGGGTGACGGTCGACGTGACCATGCCGGTCAGCTGCAGGGCGTTGAACCACGAGCCCGCCAATCCCATGACCGGCTCGCCGGTGCGCTCGGAGTAATCGCGCACAGCCTCGCACCACTGCAGAAATTCCTCGTAGGTCTGGGGCACGCGGTCGTGGCCCAGCGCCGCCTTGATTAGGTCGCGATTGTAGAAAACCCGGACGGTCACCATCGCGTTCGGCACGGCGTAATACTCCAAGAGGTTCGGGCTGTAGTAGTGCACCGTGTCCTCCGGGATCAGCTCGGCGGAAAACGTCTTGCGCCACGACAGGTCGCGCAGGTCAGGCTCGCCGGCGTTGTAGGGATTTTTATCCTCCAGCAGGCTCGTGAGCGGCGTGAAGTAGCGGGCGAGCATCTCGTCGCTGATTTCGTAGTTGGCCACCTCGATCAAGTCGGGCGGATTGCCGCCGACCAGCTGCGTGCGCAGCCATTGTTTCCAGACGCGCCCCGGGATCGGCATTTGCTTGATGCGGACATTGGGATGCAGCGCCATGTAATCGCGCGCGATCTGGTCAAAAGCCTCGCGCACGCCCGGCTCCAGCTGCCAATGGGCGAAGCGGATGACCTCGATGTTCGGGTCCACGGTCTCCTCGCCGCGCTGCAGCACCTGCCACGTGGCGTAGCCGAAGAGCAGCACCAAAATCGCGATGGCCACGTTGCGGCCGATTTTGCCCGCGCGCTTCATCGGTCGCCCTCCCCACCCAGTTCCTGCAGGCGCAGTTCGGCGGTGTAGTAGCGCTGGTCCGTCGCCGCGGCCGTCGCCAGAAACTGCCGGTAATACTTCTCCGCCACGCCGGTCTGGCCCAGCGCGCGCGCGGTCTCGGCGACCTGCAGGCTGAGCGTGCTTTGGTCGAGTTGGTTGGAAAGGCCGATGGCATGCGCCTGCTCCAGCCACGCCAGCACGCGCTCATCGGTCACCCGGTAAAACATGGCCGCACTTGCGAGTTGCTGGAAAAAGGCGGCCGCAATGTCCGGTCGTGCCGGATCGCCGGCGACGGGGGCGAGCGCCGCGGCCGCGTCGAGGCGCGCCGGCACGTCCAAATCGGGCCGCTGGTAAAGCAGCAGCAGGGCCAGCTGCGCGGCGGACAATTGCGCCGCCGCGGTGCCAGGGGCCTCCGCCACCAGCGCACGATAGGCCGACTCCGCCTCGGCCACGAGCGCCAGACGATGCACATGCGCAATCCGGGCCAGCAGGTAGCGGGCATACCAAGCCGTGTCATCGCGCTGGCCATCGGCCACGCGTTGCAACAGCTCCTCGGCGCGCGCAATCTTGGCGTCGGTCAATGGCGGCTCATTCAACAGAGCCGCGCCCCAGCCGAGATCCCGCAGCCGGCCGCCGGCGGGATCGGCGGCAAAGGCCTCCGCCGCGTCCCGGTAAAGGAACTGCGCGAGCAGCTCCCACCCGTCGGACCCGGCCGCGGACAAGACCGCCGCCGGCTGGCCGGCAAGCAGTAGGATCAAGAGGATCCGGATTCGTGAGAGAGCAGGCATATCGGTGTGACGCGCCACGGGGGCGACTCTGGTGATTAGCTTGGCGAAGAATGTCAATTTCACTACCCCCAAGGCCAGGCGATGTTCGTCATATTCGGTGCGCGTGGCGTCATGCGGCGCGGACCAAGCAATCCACATACCAGTTTTCCGGACCGACCTGCGATCCCTGTTTCACTCCGCGGCCGGTGCTACCACCGGCAGTTGCCAAGGATGATCGACGGCTGATCTTTGCGTCATCGCCACCGGCCGGCTTGCCATCGGCGCCACGCCCGCCGAGCCTCCCCCGCATGGGCGCCTACGACTTCAATTTCGACCTGCCGGCCGGCGAGACCTTCGCCCCTTCGCCGGAGCGCGTGAAAGCCCTTGCGGACCTGATGCCCGCGGAGCCCTTTGCCTTCGGGCCGCCCGTGACCGATCGCGCCGCTTGGGCGCGCTG
>JAPOIC010000056.1 GCA_029979145.1 Opitutaceae bacterium | reverse complement strand
GAAGATGATGCGGGGGAGCATCCAGTCGGCCTTGCGGTTCACGCAGAATTCGAGGTGCGGAATGGCGTCGGCGCCGCGGTCGGCCGCGACCAAGGCTTGGGCCAGGCTGAAGCGAAACAACTCGTTCTCGGGCTGGCGCGCCACGAGTGCCTCGAATTGGGCGACGCGCGGAGACATCAGGCGATGCTGTCAATCCGAAGGAGCACGCCGGTGGCGTTGTCCGGGCCGCCACGGCGGATGGCGAGGGTCACGATTTCGTGCAAGATGGCGTCGGGCTCGTCGTCGCGACTCAGGAAATTGGCGAGTTCCACTTCGTCGACGAGACCGGAAATGCCGTCGGTGCAGAACAGGAACGTGTCGCGGACATTCAGGGCGCAGGTGACGACGTCGGCGTCGACATCGCCCGGCTGGCCGATGCAGCGGGTGAGCGCGTGGCGGTTGGCCTCGTGAAAATAGACTTCCTCGCCTCGGGCCCGGCGGGCCAACACTTCGTATTCCACCGTGTGGTCAGTGGTGAGGCAGGAGAACTTGCCGCCGCGGAGGGCGTAGCATTTGGAGTCGCCGACATGTCCGATGACGAGCTCGCGGTCGCGAATCTGGCCGATTGTCAGCGTGGAGCCGATGCCGGTGCTCGGACTCAGCTTTTGGCCGAGCTTGTGGACATCGCGGCTGGCGGCGCGCACGATGCCTTTGAAGTCGGCCATCGAGCCTGAGTTGGCCTTAAGCGCATCGCCCACCGAACTGAGTACCAATTCGGCGGCCTCGGCGCCACTGGGGAGGCCACCCACGCCGTCGGCGACGCCGAAAATGAGGCTGGGCTCATCCAAGAGGAGGCGGTCTTCGTTGCGACGGCGCACGCGTCCGATGTCAGTGAGGGCGGCGGCGCGAAATTGGATCATGCGGAAGAAGGCGGGGACCTGGGAGACGGTCAGGTAAAGGGCAGGAATGTGTTTTCCCGGTTGGTCTTGGTCAAGCGAGTGAATTGCGACTGGGGCAAGCACTCCAGAAAGAGCCGGCCGTAGGTCTTGGCCAGCACCCGGGCGTCGAGGATGGTAATCAGGCCCCGGTCAGTGGTGGTCCGGATCAGTCGGCCGATGCCTTGGCGGAACTTGATCAGGGCATCGGGTAAGGTCAGCTCATTGAACGGGTTACCGCCCTGGTCGCGGATGTGCTCACACTTGGCTTCGGTGATGGGGTGGGTCGGCGGATCGAAGGGCAGGCGGGTGATGATCACCTGCGACAGGGCTTCGCCCGGGACGTCCACCCCGGTCCAAAAGCTATCGGTGCCGAAGAGCACGGCGTTGCCGGTTTCCCGCATGCGGCGGGCCAGCTCGGTTCGGGAAAGGTCGACCCCTTGCATCAGGAAGGTCCGGCCTTGTTCGCGGTAAACCGGCTCCAAGGCGCCGGCCACCGCCCGCATGTCGTTGTAACTGGTGAACAGCACGAGCGACCCGCCGCTGACCCGTTCCGTGCAAAACCGAACATAGTCCGTGAGGGACTCGATCGCGAGCTTGGCCTCGCGGGGCGAAGGCAGCGGCACATCGGCCGCAACGAAGACCCGCATGTGCCGCTCGTAATCGAACGGCGATTTCACGGCGGCCCGCGCGGCTTGGTCCGCGCCGATGCGCGTAGCGAAAGGCGTGATTTCGCCGCCCATGGCGAGGGTGGCGCTGGTGCACACGATGCTCGTGCCGCAGCCAAACAAGTGTTGGCGCAGCGCGGGTGCGACGTCGATGGGGGCACCGCGCAAGGTTACGATGGTTTGTTTCCGTCCGCTGCGTTCGGCCCAGTAGACGTGGCCCTTGTTGCCAAGCGACAGCCACTCGTTGAGCCCGGCCTGAATGGCCTTGATGCGCTGGCGCTGTTCGAGGAGCTCATCGCGCTCGCGGCCTTCCTCGAGCCGGTCGGAGAGTTTGCCGAGCAGGCGGTGCAGCGCGCCGAGCGGTCCGTCGAGCACGGGCTCCGCGACATCGGCTTCGCGGATGCGCACGACCGAGCGCGGGGTGAGGAGGTGAGTGAGGATGAAGTTGAAGAACTGCTCCGCGGCCTCGAAGGCATCGAGCACGAGCTGCTGGCCCTCGGTGCTGCCGTGCTTGCGCATCAGTCCGCGCTTGGTCCGCGGATTGAAAAGATGCCTCAAGGCCCGATCCACACCGTAGCTGGAGAGCGAAAGCCCGAAGTTGTCGGTGGCGACGCCCGGCACGGTGTGCGCCTCGTCGAGCACAAGGAAGTCATCCGGAAACAGCACGCCGCGCGCATCGTGCGAGGCGCCGTTGGCCTGCGCGCCACCGGCGTTGATCAACGCAAAGAGCAGGGCGTGATTGACGATGACCACTTGCGCCGTGCGCAGCCGGGCGCGCGCCCGTTGATAAAAGCAACGTTCGCAATCACAGTGCTTGCGCGAGCAGGATGAGGAGTCGGCGTTGACCGCATCCCACACCTCCAGGCGCGGCGGCGGGCGCAGGTCGTGGCGCACACCCGTCTCGGTCGTTTCGGCCCACGTGGCAATGCGTTGCAGCTCTTCGTAGTCGGCGTCGGCAAAAAGCGACGCCCGGTCCGCCAAGGCGTGGCCCAGCCGCGTGGTGCAAAGGTAGTTGGATTTGCCGACGAGCACGGCGGATTTGAAGTCGGTGTAGGCGGCTAGATCCGGAGTGGCTTGAAAAAGCTGGCGGCAGAGCGGCAGGTCCTTGGTCTGCAGTTGCTCCTGCAGGGAGATGGTATGGGTCGAGACGATCAGCTGTCGCTTCTGGTCCACGGCGTGGATGATGCCGGGCAGCAGATAGGCGAGGGACTTGCCAACGCCGGTGCCGGCTTCGAACAAGAGCGGTTCGTCGGCGGCGAACGCGGCGGCCGTGGCCCTGGCCATTTCCTCCTGCTGCGGCCGGTGCTCCAGCGTCAGGCCTTGTTCCAACCAGCCACCCTCGGCAAAGATGCGGGCGGCGAGCGGGACGGCCTGACTTGGTGGCGGTGCCGGAGGCAGGCCGAGGTCGGAGTCGTCGTTTAGGCCGATCATGAAGCGGTCAACGCAAGGGATTGCCGCCGCCCGCGCAAACGAAAAGCCCGGAAGTGCGAGTGGGTGGCCGGGCAGGTCCCGCTGCCCGGAAGGGTGAGACTGAAGCGCGCAGGGGGACCTGCGCGCCCACCTGGAATGGCTAGGCCTTCGGAATCTCGACGACGGTGCGCTGCACGCGGGATTCGTCGGCGCAAAAGCCCATGAGGTGACCGCTCAACGAGTCCTCCAACGGCGTGAAAGAAATGGAGGGCTGTTCGCCGCGCAGCACGCGGACGAAGTCCTGCACCAACCTCAGGTCGCCGCCGCCGTGGCCGCCGAGGGCGCCGGACATGTCGCCGGTGACTTTCACGTCGACGACTTTCTCGGTGTATTCGTGCCCGGGCCGCAGATCGATATGCCGGACCACAAACTTGGAATCCTCAAAGCACCCCTGGATCTCGCCGTGCGTGCCGATGAGGTGCAGGTGGCGGGCCGGGCGGGCACTGCCGCCGATCATGTTGAGCGTGGCGGTGCAGCCGTCCGCGAACTCCACGGCGACCGACTGGTGGTCGACGACATCGTTGTCGCACTTCCACACGCAGCGGCCGTAGGGATTGTCGCCCTTGAGCGAGGCGATCTTGTCCTCGATGGTCGGTTTCTCGATGTGCTCGAGCGAAGCCCAGACATACATGCTCCAGCGCTCCGGGTGGTCGATGTAATGCCTACGGGCGGAGTAGAGGCAGTCGGCCTCGATCGGGCAGTCAACGAGGCACTTGGTCCCGGCGCCGGCCGGGGCCTTTTCTGGGCGAAACTGGTAGTTGCCGCCGACGCTGGACACGCGCATGGGCGCGACCCCGCTCTTCATCCAGGCGATGATGTCGAGGTCATGACAGCTCTTGGCCATGAGCATGGTGGAATGAGAGCGATCCAGCCGCGCCCATTTTCCACGAACAAAGCCGACGGCCATATGATGATAAGAAACGTGCTCAACGGCTTGGACGTTGAGCAGTTCGCCGATGTCGCCGCGCTGCACGCGTTCGCGGATGGCACGGTAAAACGGCGTGTAGCGCAGCACATGGCAGATGCTGACGCGGCGGCCGTGGCGGCGCGTGGCCTCAACGAGCTGGCGCAGCTCGGCCTGCGACGTGGCGAGAGGTTTTTCCAACAGGATATCGTAGCCCGCGGCCAACAACGGCAGGGACGTGGAAACGTGGAGATTGTCCATCGTGCCGTTGATGACGAAGTCGGCCTTCTTGGGCTGGGTGAGGAATTCGTCGATGCTGGTGAAGCATTGGTCGGGCTTGAGCTTGAACTCCTTCGCCGCCCGCTCCCGACGTCTGGGGGCGGGGTCGACGACGCCGATGATTTCGAGCTCGTCCGGCGCATGGTAAGCGTAGCTGGCGTAAACGATCGACCGGTGGCCCGCGCCAACGATCACCGCGGTGAGTTTTTGCTTCATAGGGAGGACAGGCGGAGGCTGGGCGCCCGGGAAAGGACTGGCAATGGATATGCGTGGCGAAGGCCGGACTTTGCATTTGCGAGCCACGCGGACCCGATTATCGCTCCATGGACATGCACGACCATCATGACCACGGCGCCGATTGGGGGGCCAAGCTGGCCGAGTTCCTTCGCCAGCAACCGGGCGTGGGGGCCGTGCGTTTCGCGCCGGAGAGCCACAAGCTCGAGGTGGCTACGCTGGGTGCAGTTGACATGGCAAAGCTGCAGGCGGGCTTGAACGAGACGTTGGCGGCGATCGGCAGCCAGTGGGCCGCCGAGGACCGGAAGGCGCCGCGCGGTTTCAACATTACGCAGAAGGACGGCCGCACGGTGATCTCGCGGGATACCTGTGCCACGGCGGAAAAGATGTGGCTTTGGCGCGAGGTGGAATGGCCGGACATCGACGCGGCCATCGAGGAGCAAGAGTCGGAGTGGAAAGAACTGGCGGTGCTGGCAACGGCCTGTGCGGTGTTTGGCGGCGCCGGTTTTGCGGTGCAGCAGTGGGTGCCGGGCTTGCCTTGGCTCGCGCAGGGGTTGTTCGCCCTGGGGGTCATGGCGGGTGGCTGGGATGCGGCCAAGGATTCGTGGGAAAACCTCAAGTCACTCCGTCTGGACATTCATTTTCTTATGATTGCCGTGGCACTGGGTGCCATCGCGATCGGCGCTTGGGGCGAAGCTGTGCTCTTGCTGTTCCTTTTCTCGGCTTCAGGGGCGATGGAGGAATATGCGCTGGACCGCACGCACCGGGAGGTGAGTTCGCTTTTGAAATCCGCGCCTAAGCAGGCGCTGCGGATCGACGACGACGGCCGTTAGTCCGAGATCAGCGTAGACGACCTGGAGATCGGCGACCGCGTGCGCGTGAAGCCGGGCGGGGCATTCCCCGCGGATGGCGAGGTCGTCACGGGGCGCAGCGCGAGTGATGAGTCCACGCTGACAGGCGAAGCGGTGCCGGTGGAGAAGACGGTTGGCGATCCCGTATTCAGCGGGACGTTGAATCTGTGGGGCGCCGTGGACTTTGCTGTCACCAAGCTGCCAACGGAAAGCACGCTCCAAAAAATCATTCGGCTGATTCAGACCGCGCAGAAGCTGCGGGCGCCGAGTGAACGTTTCACCGACAAGTTTGGTCCCGGCTACACCTACGTGGTGATCGGCGCATCGGCCCTGATGTTCTTCGTGCTTTGGCTGGGCTTTGGCGTGCCCGCCTTCACTAACACGGAAGAAGTGCGGTCGGCCTTTTACCGCGCGATGACCCTAATGGTCGTGGCGAGTCCCTGTGCCTTGGTGCTGTCGATTCCGTCGGCCATTCTTGCGGCGATTGCCAGGGGGGCGCGGCACGGCGTGTTGTTCCGCGGTGGTGCGGCCATCGAGAAACTCGCCGCCGTCACGGCCGTGGGGCTCGACAAGACCGGCACCTTGACCACGGGCGAACTCGCCGTGGTGGGCTGTGAGAGTTTTCCGCCGGGGCGTGAAGGCGAAGTGATGGAACTGGCGTATGCGTTGGAGGCGAAGTCACAGCACCCGATTGCGCGGGCGATCGTGCGCCACGCGAAGGCGGAAGGTGTGAAGAGCCGTGATTTGTCGGAATTTGAGTCCCTCACGGGCAAGGGCCTGCGCGGACGATTGGATGGTGCCAATGTTCTGCTCGGACGCCGGGAGCTGCTGGAGTCCGGTCCGTTGGCAGACTGGGCCCGGGACCTGCCGCAGGCGCCGGCTGAGCTGAGCGAGGTCTGGGTATTGGGCGACCGGATGGTCGGGCGAATCTTGCTACAGGACCAGATCCGCGCGGAGTCGGCCCAGGTGCTGCGGGCGTTGCACGAGTCCGGGGTTCATACGGTCATGTTGACCGGCGATCGCCGGCATGCCGCCGAAAGCGTGGCGAAGCAGTTGGGCGTCGATGAGGTGCGGGCGGGACTTTCGCCCGAGGACAAGGTCGAGGCCGTGCAGGCGCTGCGCGAGGCGGGTCACCGCATTGCGATGGTTGGCGACGGCGTGAACGACGCACCGAGTCTGGCGGCCGCCGATGTGAGCGTGGCCATGGGCGCGAGGGGCAGCGATGCGGCGTTGGAGCAGGCTGAGGTCATCCTGATGGACGACCGGATCGAAAACTTTCTCGCCGCGCGGCGTTTGAGCCGGCGGGCCGTGGCGGTGATCCGCCAGAATCTCGTTATCTCACTGGGCGTGGTGGTCATCATGGTGCTGGCGACTACCTTTGGCGCGGTGCCGCTGGCGGTCGGCGTGGCGGCGCACGAAGGCAGCACCTTGGTGGTGGTGATCAACTCACTCCGACTGCTATTCGGCCGAAACGGTTGAGCGGCGCGTTCAGTCGACGATCAGGACCTGGTCGCCGGCGCGGACTTCCTCGTAGAGCTCGATGATGTCGAGGTTGCGCATGAGGACGCAGCCGGCACTCAGCGGCTCGCCGATTCGGTCCTCGTGGTTCGTGCCGTGGATGTAAACGTAGCGGTCGCGGGTATCCACGTCGCCGCCGCGGTTCACCCCGTCCTCGAGGCCGCCCAGCCACAGAATGCGGGAGGTGATGAGATTCGTGTCGGTGGCGTTTTCTGGGAGTTCGCGAAAGTGTCGGCCGACCGGGACGCGGCCCTTGAAAACCATCCCGATGGGCTGGCCGGCGCCGATGCGCTCGGTGATTTCGTGCAGACCGCGCGGGGTGCCGAGGGAGCCTTTCACGTTGGATGGCGGGCGCCGCGAGGAGGAGATCGGGTAGCTTTTGACGACCTCGCCGTGACGGAAAAACTGCATGGTGCCCGTGCCGATGGTGACGAGCAAAACCCGGGCTGAGGGCTTGATACCGGCGGCGGCGCAGGCTTTAGTGACCCGTTCCCAAGGTTTTTCCATGGCTAAGACATCATCCTTCACGGTCGGTATCGTCGGTGCGACAGGCGCCGCCGGTCAAGAACTGCTCCGCCTCTTACTGGAGCGGAATTTCCCGGCTGCGCGGTTGCGGTTGTTCGCTTCTGCGCGCTCGGCGGGCAAGGTCATGGAGCAGGGCGGCAAAACCTTTACGATCGAGGAGGCCAAGCCCGGCGTCTTCGGGGACATCGACCTGTGCTTTTTTGCCGCCGGCGGCTCGGTGACGCGTGAACTCGCGCTGGATGCCGTCAAGGCCGGCTGCCTGGTAATCGACAAGAGCTCCGCGCTGCGGATGGAGCCGCACGTGCCGCTCGTGATCCCCGAGATCAATCCCGAGGCACTGCGCACACACCAAGGCATCATCGCCAACCCGAATTGTTCGACCGCGGTGATGCTCATGGGCCTTTGGCCGTTGCACCAGGCGTTCGGCCTGAAGCGCGTGATCATCTCGACCTACCAGTCCGTGTCCGGCACGGGCGCGGAAGCCGTGCGCGAGCTTGAGGCGCAGGTCCAGGCCCACGCCGCGGGCGAACCGTTGGTCAACAAGGTCTATCCCTACCAGATCGCGTTCAACTGCCTGCCGCACATCGACAGCTTTGGTCCGGATGGCTACACCGGCGAGGAGTCGAAGATGGCGCAGGAGACCCGCAAGATCATGGGCCTGCCCAACCTGAAGGTCTCGGCCACCACGGTCCGGGTGCCGGTCGTGCGGGCACACTCGGTCTCGGTCTGCGCGGAGTTTGAGCGCCCGGTCGACCTGGCCGCGGCTCGCGCCGCCATCACGGCTTTCGCGGGGGCTGAGCTTGTCGACGATCCGGCGAACAAGCGCTACCCGACGCCCCTTGCTTTTGCGGAAAAGGTGAAGTGCGGCGTCGGCCGCCTGCGCATCGACACCGCGTTCGACAACGGCCTGTCCTTCTGGGTGAGCGGCGACAACCTTTGGCGCGGCGCCGCGCTCAACGCCCTGATGAACGCCGAGCTGATGGTGAAGACCGGCTGGCTCCAGCCCAAGGTGCCGGCGGTTATGACATAAGGCCCGGTGCCCCCGGGGAATAAGTGCTTGTCTCCACCGCACGCCGCCACCTTATGATGACCCTTCGGTTCGGACGCCTAGCTCAGTTGGTTAGAGCATCTCGCTTACACCGAGAGGGTCGGGGGTTCGAGTCCCTCGGCGTCCACCAGCCTTCGCTCATAGCGCAGCGGAGAGTGTAGGCTGTCGCGTCGGAGCCCTGACCGGGGCGAAGACGGGCCGAGCAATCCGCTGCGAGCTTCGGCTCGGCAAGCCCGAGAACTTCTGTTTCATCTCCAACCTAAACCCATCATGCGACACACGATCTCCGTCCTCGTTGAGAACAAGTTCGGCGTTTTGGCGCGCGTTGCCGGTATGTTTTCCGGCCGCGGCTTCAACATCGACTCGCTCAACGTCGGTCCCACGCACGATGCCTCGTTGTCCCGCATCACCGCCGTCCTCCGGGGCGACGATCATGCGCTCGACTTGTGCATCAAGCAGCTGCGGAAGCTCGTCAACGTCGTCGAGGTCATCGACTTCGCCGAGGGCTCCGCGGTCACCCGCGAGCTGGTCCTGATCAAGGTTCGCGCCGATACGCGCACCCGCCCGGAGATCCTGCAGATCACCGACATTTTCCGCGCCAAGATCGTCAACCTGTCGCACGACAACCTCGTCATCGAGTGCACGGGCGACGACGAAAAGATCAGCGCCTTTCTCAACCTGATCGAGCCGTTCGGCGTGCTGGAACTCGCCCGCACCGGCCGGCTCGCCCTCAAACGCTAACCTCCAACCTCCGCACATTTCCCATCATGCCTGCCAAAGTCTACACCGACAAAGACGCCGATCTCGGCGTGTTCAAGAACAAGACCCTCGCCGTCATCGGCTACGGTTCCCAAGGTCACGCCCACGCGTTGAACCTCAAGGAGAGCGGCTGCAAGGTCATCATCGGCCTGTATGCCGGCTCGAAGTCCCGCGACGTCGCCAAGCAGCACGGCCTCGAGGTCTACGACACGGGTGAGGCCGTCCGCCGCGCCGACGTCATCATGATCGCGCTGCCGGACATGAAGCAGGCCGAGGTTTACGAGAGCGACATCGCCCCGAACCTCAAGAAGGGCAAGACCCTCCTGTTCTCGCACGGTCTCGCCGTCCACTTCGATCTGATCAAGGTGCCGAAGGGCGTCGACGTGATCATGGTCGCCCCGAAGGGCCCGGGTCACATGGTCCGCCGCCTCTATATCGAGGGCAAGGGTATGCCGGCGCTCATCGCCGTCGCCCCCGGCAGTTCCAAGGCCGCCAAGAAGGTCGCGCTCGCCTGGGCCAAGGGCATCGGCTCCACCCGCGCCGGCGTGCTCCAGACCACCTTCAAGGAAGAGTGCGAAACCGACCTCTTCGGCGAGCAGGCCGTGCTCTGCGGCGGCGCCTCGGCGCTCGTGCAGGCGGGCTTTGAGACCCTCGTCGAGGCCGGCTACCAGCCCGAGATGGCCTACTTCGAGTGCCTCCACGAGCTGAAGCTCATCTGCGACCTCATGTATGAGTCCGGCATCGCCGGCATGCGTTTCTCGATCTCCGAGACCGCGAAGTATGGCGACATCACCCGCGGCCCCCGCGTCGTGAACAAGAAGACCAAGGCCGAGATGAAGAAGATCCTGAAGGAGATTCAGTCCGGCAAGTTCACGCAG
>JAPOIC010000012.1 GCA_029979145.1 Opitutaceae bacterium | reverse complement strand
GGCAGGCAGCAGCTCACGCCCGGCGTGCCGGCGATGTGATACAGGTGCCAGGTGCCGTCGACTTCGTGCAGGCAAAAATCCTTGAGGTAAAAACCGAGCGGCGCATAGCCGACGCGCAGCCAGTCCTCTTGGTGACTTCGCTGCCGCGCCACAGCGTCGCGGTAGCACTTGCCGTCCATGTTCTCGAAAGTCATCGGAATCCAGTTTCTAAACCACGAATGGACACAAATGGTCACGAATCACGGAGTAATGTCCGCAGCCAAGGCCCCGATGCCGATGAATTTCCATTCGCGTGAATTCGTGTCTATTCGTGGTTAAAAACCCAGTGGTCTCTTACCGCTGCCAGCGGTCGTTCAACGCCGGGAATTTCGGGAACGGCGCATGCGGCTCGACCTGATACCAGAAGGCCGTGGAGGCGACGTCGTCTGTGAGCGGCTGGTAGATATGCCCGGGCCACCAGCCGAGCGTCTGCACCGTGACGCGCAGGTCCTGCGCAAAGCCGATGCCGTCGAGAATGTGCCAGCGATAGAGCCCGAAGTAGCGCGGGCCGTCATTGCCACTCGTGTGGGCCAGCGGCATGCCGACGAATGGCGTGCAAAAAGGTTCTTCGACCGGGTCCTTCTTCGGATCGCGGAAGAAGCCCCAGGCGCCGCTGAAGTAGTCTTCCGTGCCATTGTCACAGATGGTCGGAAACTCGCCGTCGCCATCGAGATAAAACTTCACTTCGCCCTCGCCCCACCAGCCGCGGGACAGCGCGGTCCATGCGAGGTAGGTGCCGACGTAAATCCCGCGCCCCTTCACGCCGTCGAGGATCGTGTGCTCCGGGTGCTCGCGCTGCGTCAGGCTGCGACGCCATTGGACGTGGAAATATGCCGTGGCGTCCGGCACGTCGTGCAGCTTATAGAGGACCTTGTAGGCAATGATTTTGACGTCGGCCTTGTTCTCGTTGGTCAGCGTGATCCGGGCGTGGCGGCGAAACGGCATCTGCCAATAGCAGCTACAACCGCGGTGCGGCGCGACGACCACCGGCAGCGAGTTCACGCCGTGCGGCTGGGTGTCGAAACCCATGGCGAAGAAATCCCCGAGCGGCGCTTCCACTGAGGGCGCGGCTTCGCCGTCCCAATACATCCGCAGCACCAGCGTGCGAAACTCGTCGGCGCTGGCCGTGATCCAAAACTGGTTGATGCAGCCCGGCCCGGCGATGTCGGCCAGGGTCGCCGTCTGGCCGGCCTTGAGGCTGATGAACGGCCGGACCTTCCACCCGCGGCCGAGGTGCATGGCTTGCGCACTGTGCGGCACCATCGGGTCGTCCGGATTCGGCTCCCATTTGGCGCCGCCGCCTCTTTCACCGGTGGGATTCTCGGCGTTGATCATGCGGGTCACGGCGCCGGATTGAAACGGCAGCAACCCGAGGAGGTTGTTCATGGCAAGGGGGTGCATGGGGTCGCGACCACCCAAGCCGGGCGGCCCCGGCGACGCAAGCGCGGCGCAAGTCATGCGAGGTTGCGCCAAGACGGTTTTGGCCAATGGTGACGCCATGCCCGTCGCGCCCGAATCTGCCGTCCGTTCCCCCGTCGTCGTCGACTGGGGGCGCACGGACTATCTGGCGGCAACGGAACGGCAAACCGCGCTGGTCGCCCAGCGCCTCGCCGGCGAGATTCCGGACACCTTGGTCTTCACGGAACATGATCCCGTGTTCACCGTCGGCTTGCGCCAATGTGCCGACCGGCACCTCGTGTGGGACAACGCACAATTGAGTCGGGAGGGCGTGACGGTATCCCCCACGAACCGCGGCGGCGACATCACTTATCACGGTCCCGGCCAGATCGTAGGCTACCCGATCGTGTCGCTGGAACGCCGACGTGATCTGCATGCCTACCTGCGCTTGCTGGAGCAGGTATTAATCAACACCGCCGGCGCCTTCGGGCTCGCGGCGTCGCGCCGCGACGGCCTCACCGGCATCTGGCTCGGCCAGCGCAAAGTCGCCGCCATCGGCATCGCCGTGAAACGCTGGGTCGCCTACCACGGCTTCGCGTTGAACGTAGCGCCCAACCTGGGTCACTTCGGCGGCATTGTCCCCTGCGGGATCGCCGCGCCCGACGGCACGGTGACGTCATTTGCCGCCGAGCTGTCCCAACCGCCGACGCTCGACGAAGTGAAAATCGTGCTGGCGCGGGAATTCACCGCGCTCTGGCTGGACTTCGTCGCCGGCGCCTAGGCGGATGACCGAGCCTAACGCCACGCAACAGCCCGGTTCATACCTGAAAAAATCCGTGTTTTCCCGGCCGTGAGTGTGCTTTACTCCCCGCTTTCATGAATCTGACCGACACCACGCGCAAACCCACCTGGCTCCGCGCCAAGCTGCCCTCCGGGCCCGGCTACCAAGCGGTGCGCTCGCTCGTGGACACGCACAAGCTGCACACCGTCTGCCAAAGCGCGCAGTGCCCGAACCTCGGCGAGTGCTGGTCGCGCGGCACCGCCACGCTGATGATTCTCGGCAACATCTGCACGCGCTCCTGCAACTTCTGCGCGATCCAGACCGGCCGCCCCACCGAATACGATATCGGCGAACCCGCCCGCGTGGCCGACGCCGTCGAGAAGATGGGCCTGCGCCATTGCGTGATCACGTCAGTTGCGCGCGACGAACTCGCCGACGGCGGCGCCGCGGTCTGGGCCGCCACCATCCGCGCCATTCGCCACCGCATGCCGCAGACCGCCATCGAGGTCCTCACGCCCGACTGGAAAGGCCGCCTGCACGACCTCGACACGGTGCTCGACGCCAAGCCCGACATTTTCAACCACAACCTCGAGACCGTGGAGCGCCTGCAAAAGCCCGTGCGCGTGCAGGCCCGCTACGACCGTTCCCGCTCCGTGCTCCAGCACGCCAAGTCGCGCGGCTTCACCACCAAGACCGGCATCATGCTTGGGCTCGGCGAAACCAAAGAAGAGATCGAGCAGACCATCCGCGACGTCGTCGCCGACGGCACCGACATCCTCACGGTCGGCCAATACCTGCAACCCACGCCGCAACACCTGAAGGTCGAGCGCTGGGTGCACCCCGACGAGTTTGCGCATTGGAAAGAATTTGGCCTCAAGGCCGGCCTCGGCGTCGTCGAAAGCGGCGCCATGGTGCGCTCCAGCTACCACGCCGACGAGCAGTCCGAAAAATACACCGGCAAGGAGCACCTCAACACGACCAACGCTTTGGCGGGCGCGTAAGCGAACGGCGGCGCATGGCGGTTTCCACCCCGCAGGTTGTCAGGAGAGGCATGACCCTCTCGTCGGAATCGAATCCTCTCCGCTGCCTCCTGCCCTCGCGCCTCAGTGCTTTCCTGGCTCTCGTCTTCAGCTTGGGCACGCTGGCCGCATTGGGCCAGAATGCGGTCCCAACCCCGGTCTATCGCTGGACCACCCTCGCCGGTCACCCCACCACCGGATTTGCCGACGGTCTCGGTGAAGGAGCGCTGTTCTACGCGCCACGCGGCATCGCCGTCGATGCCGCTAACAACATCTACGTCGCCGACAGTTCCAATCAGGTCATCCGCGAGATCTCGTCCACCGGCGTCGTGTCCACCCTCGCCGGCAGCCCGGGCATGGCGGGCAACGCCGACGGCATCGGGGCCGCCGCGCGCTTTGCCTATCCTCGTGATGTGGCGGTCGACGGCGCGGGCAATGTCTATGTAGCCGACACCGACAACCACACCCTGCGCAAGATCACGCCGACAGGCGAAGTCACCACGCTGGCGGGCAGGGCCGGCGAAACCGGCGACGGCACGGGGCCGCTGCCCGCCCTGCGCCTCAATCACCCGGAGCGCGTGTTCGCCGACCGCGACGGGAACGTTTACTTTTTCGCCGGCACGACGCTCCGCCGGATCAATGCCGCCGGCGTCACCGACATCACCCCCAACCTCGCCGATCCCGCTTTCTACGAAAATGGCCAACCGACCACGGCGACAGCGCTGGTCCGTGCCGTCGACTGGAACGGCAACTTCTACCTCACGGCCGACATAGGCGTCATCACCACCGGTGTGAACCCCGGGCAGCCCAAGTTTCGCCGCCTGCTCAGACTCGATCCGACCGGTGCCTACACCGTCTTGATGAGTTCCGAGTCCGGGAGCACCCTGCCCTACTTCCCCAGCTACGTCAGCTTCGTGCGCTGGGGCGCGGACGTCGCCGGCAACACGTATTTCGTCACCAACCTGGTTTCCAGCGAGATCGTCCTCACCGTCTACCGAATCGCGCCGGATGGCACGATAGATTCTCCTCGATGGCGAACACCCGGCCGCGGCGGCTATTTCGATCAGCCGCTGGGGTTGGCCGCGGATGCGTTGGGCCGCGTTCTGCACACGCAGATTTCCGACGACGCCATTTTCCGAACCGATGGCACCGTGCTCACCACGCTGGCCGGCACGAGCTGGTCAAACCTCGGCCGCAATGGCAGCGGCGCGGCGGCCCGGTTCGCCAACCTCATGGGCCTCGTCCTGGCCAACGACGGTTCCCTGATCGCCGGAGACAGCCAGTCCTACTATGCCTTCGACTCCTACACCCGTGCCGTCGCCCGCAAGGTGACTGCCGACGGAGAAGTATCCGACGTGTATGGCACAAGCTTTCTCCACTCCAGTTTTAACAGACCCGCCCTGATGGGAGCGGCCGCCAACGGCACACTCTTCCTCGCCACGAGCCCGTTCGGATTTCCCACGATCTTGGAGATATCCCCCACGATAACCGTCCAATCTTGGCCGGTGAACATCGCCCGCGGATTGCGGGCCATTGCCGTAAGGCCCGACGGGCAAGTCCTGCTCGCCGAGTATGCCCGGATTTTGCTCCGCTCGAATGAGGGTGAATGGACTGTGTGGGCTGGAGGGGATACCAGCGACGGACCCGTCGACGGCGTGGGCGAATCAGCCCGGTTTCGCTCCATCATCGACGTGGCACTGGCGGCCAACGGCGATCTCTACGTGATGGAGGATACGTCGTCCGATAGGCAGACCTCACGGCGCATCCGCAAGATCACGCCGGATCGCACCGTGACCACGTTGGACGGAAATCTCGCCGGCGAAGGAGACACGTGGCCGGTGCGCCTCGCCGTGGATCCCGTGGGTAACTTCATCCTCAGCTACAACGACCACACCATCCGCCTCCGCACACCGGCGGGCGCTGAGCAAGTCATCGGTGGCACTTCGAGTCTGGAGGGCACGGCGAATGGCGATGCCACGGCTGCTCAATTCTATATTCCAGGTGCCCTGACCGTAGCCCCGGACCGCACTGTCTACGTCGCCGACAACGCCGGTGTCACCCTGCGAAAAGGCGAATATCTGGGCAATCTCCCCTTCATCACGACACAGCCGCAGAGCGTCGCCGTCACGGCCGGATCCTCGGCCCAGTTCACGCTCACCGCCACGAGTGCGACGACGCTCTCGTATCAATGGCAGGTCAACGGCATCGCGATCCCGGGTGCCACGGCCAGCTCCTTGACCCTCACCAATGTGCGGACAGTAGACGCCGGTAACTACACCGCAGTCGTCACCAACACCTTGGGCAGCACCACCAGCGCTGTCGCCACGTTGAGCGTGAGCACCCCAAACACTGGTGGCGGCGGTGCTTCGGTCGGATCGGGCAGCGGAGGCGGCGGCGCGCCGTCACCCCTGTTCCTCGCATTGCTCACCGTGGCGGCAGGCATCCGCCAGATTTGGCAGCGGCAACGCGGTTAGTTGCCGCAGCAGCACTTCCGCCCGGCGCGGCACCACGCGAGGAGTGCGAGCAACGAAAAGCCCAAGGCATTGAGGGTGCCGTGCAGCGCGCGCATCCACGGGATGTCCAGCCACGGCAGCGCCGCGATATGGCCGCGCAGGGCGTAAAGCGCTGCGAGCGTCATCCCGGCCGCGAGACAAATACCGGCAACGCCCCAAAGGATCCGGACCGTCGCGCGCACACAGCCCTCCGTCACCGCGAGCGCGACGTGTTGAAACGCCACGCCCAATCCGCCCAGAATCAACACGCCGGTCGCGATTGTTTCCAGCATCGCCGGGCCGCCCAACTGTGTGGTCGTGATCCCCACCGCCACCAGCGGCACGCCCAGGAGGACCAACCACATGGAGCTGCGACCGATGGGACACTCGGGACGGCGATTGAGCGCCAGCCCCGCCAGCACCGGCAGGATCAATCCGGAAAAATGAAAATGCACCGCCGTGAGCAACACGATTTCCGGCGCAAACCCCAGCGGCTCCCAACCGCCGCGATCCGCCAGCAACCAAGCGCCGCCGATCGAGGCGTATAACAAGCCGACGTCGCGACAAAACACGCCCAGCGGCTTCACACCGTGGCGACGCAGGCGGAGCAGGCCGTCAATTGCCATCACCGCCAGCGCCAAAAACCACGGCAGCGCGCACACCACGGCCAACACTCCTTCCGGCAACAGAAAAGCCGCAGTGAGCAGCAGCCCGGCGGGCAGCTGCAGGTGCCAGTCGAACTTCCACAACCGCTCCGCCCAACCGGCGTCCTCGAAGTCCCGCGCCAGGCACCAAGTCATCGGCATGAGCACCAGCGCCGCCAGCACGACCATCGCTTCAGCCCAGGGGCCTCGGGTCAAATGGGGAACGGTATACCAAGCAAACACGCACCAGCACACGGCGCCGATGCGAACTTTCAGGGGGGTCGTCATTCAGGGGTCCGCAGAAGTTGCACCATCGCGGCCCGGGAGTCCCGCACAAATTTTCGCTGCAAGATCCGGACCAGCGGGGCCGCCAGCCGCACCGGCCAGTAATGCGGACGCGGAAACGCCTGCACCCGATACCACACGGTGCCGTCAGCCCATTGCTCAACCGTAAACAACTCCTCCCCCTGCTCCACGTGCGCCCCGAGCGTGCCATACGCAAAGCCGCGACGCCGAGCCGGAGAAACTTCGTCGACCACATAAACCACCCGACAGGCGTTCAACCACCAGGCGCCCAGCGCACGGGCCTCCATCGCGACGGTCAGGCCCACCGCCACCGGCCCGGGTTCCGCCGGCGTGATGGCGGTCCATGGCGCCGGAAACATCCGCCATTCCGACAAAGCCAGCCAAGCCCGCGCAAAAACAGTCGTCCCCCGCCCCCACCTGCACGTGGTTGTCGTCGTGCGCATAACCCCGCGGCGGCCGGCCGGCGGTGCGGCCGACTTCGCGATAGGAAAAAGGCTCCTGAACCTGGGTCTGCAGAAACTCATGTACCTACTTCCGAGACAGACGGGAGACGGACCAACGGGGAGACGACATCGCATTCAGGGGTGCCGGGCGCAGGCGGCGGTGTCGAACCGAACCGCAAACGTCACATTTTCAGACTTTGCCGCCGGGCCCTGACTCCGCCAAGGTGGGCGCATGAAGAATCGACTGCCTTGGCGTTGTCTGGCCTTGTTTATCCTCTGGCCCTCCCTGACTTGGGGCGCCGGCTCCATCGTCTCCGGACCGATGCTTGGGTATAGCGCCCACCGCGAAGTCTTTCTTTGGCTGGAGACCAAGGACGCCGGGGAAGTGACGTTGACCTATTGGCGCCATGGCGACCCGGAAAATACCCATACGCTCACCCACGCCGATTCGGCGACCCATCCGGCGGGTGGACAGATCCATCATTTCCGTCCCGGCCTGCTCGAACCCGGCGCAGCCTACGACTACACGCTCATGATCGACGGCGAGGCGCAGACGCTCGCCGCACCGGCGACCTTCACCACGCAGGAACTCTGGGAGTGGCGCAAGGCACCGCCTGACTTCTCCTTTCTCGTCGGTTCCTGCGCCTACATCAACGACCCGGACTACGACCGGCCAGGCACGCCCTACGGCAAAACCACGCGCACTTTTGAACTCATGGGCGAAAGCGGCGCCAACTTCATGATCTGGACCGGCGACAACTGGTATTGGCGGGAAGCGGATTTCGATTCGGTCAGCGGCCTGTGGTATCGCCCAATGCACGACCGCGCGAATCCCGAGATGCAGAAGCTGCTCGGGGTCATGCACCACTACGCCACGTGGGACGATCACGACTACGGACCGAACGACTCCAACTGGTCCTACGAATACAAGGACGTCGCCCTCGAGATCTTCAAAGCCTACTGGGGCAACCACAGCTACGGCGAGCGCGCCAATCCCGGGGTCTACAGCAAGTTCTATTGGGGCGATGCCGCGTTCTTCCTGATGGACAACCACTATCACCGCGACGCCGCGGGGATCGACCAGGACAAGCATCCCGAGAAAACCCAGTGGGGCCGCCAGCAGCTGGAGTGGCTCAAGCAATCCCTGCTTTCCGCCAAGGAGCTCAAGCACTTCAAATTTCTCTTCATCGCCACCGGCAACCAGATGCTGCAGACCCAGCCGCGCGGCGAACCGCACGAACTCTACCGTCGCGAACGCGAGGAGCTCATGGACTTCATCGTCGAAAACAAGATCACCGGCGTGGTCTTCCTCACGGGCGACGTGCACCACAGTGCACTCTACCGCCGCCAGCTCGGCGACCGCGGGCAGTGGGTTTACGAAATCACCTCCTCTCCCTTAAGCAGCGGCTCGTGGAATGTCGAGGCCAGCGACAAAGCCAATGATCCCTACGTCATTCCCGGCACATTGGTCGGCGACCAGAACTTTGTGCGAGTCGCCGTCAGCGGCGAGGGCGCGGACCGGCAACTCACGGTCACATGCATCGACAAGCAGGGGGACGTTCGCTTCACCCAGGTGATCGCGTTGCGCGACCTGCTGCCGGCGCCCGCCACCCCCTGACTACGCGCCCGCGCCGCCGCATCGACAAAGCTGCGGCGCACGTCCATCGTCCGACCATGCCTAAACCGACCACTGCCGCCGCCGCGTCCGCCCCGCCGTCGCCCGGCCCCTCGCCCACCACCAGCCGCAAGGGCCTGAAGACCCGCCGCGACATCGTAAAGAACTGGCTGCCACGCTACACCGGCGTGCCACTTGAGGAATTCGGCCAATACATCCTGCTCACCAACTTCGACCAATATGTGAAGCTCTTCGCGCAGTGGCACCGGGTGCCCGTGCGCGGCAAGGACAAGCCGATGATGAGCGCCACCGCCGGCAAGATCAGCATCATCAACTTCGGCATGGGCAGCGCCACCGCGGCCACGATCATGGATCTCCTCAGCGCGATTGACCCCAAGGCCGTGCTCTTCCTCGGCAAGTGCGGGGGCCTCAAGCAACGCGCCGCCGTCGGCGACCTGATTCTCCCTATCGCCGCCATTCGCGGCGAAGGCACGAGCAACGACTACTTCCCGCCCGAAGTCCCCGCCCTTCCCGCCTTCGCGCTGCAAAAAGCCATCTCCACCAGTATCCGCGAGCACGCCCGCGACTACTGGACGGGCACCTGCTACACCACCAACCGCCGCGTCTGGGAACACGACGACAAGTTCAAGAAATACTTGAAGAAGATCCGCGCCCTCGCTGTCGACATGGAGACCGCGACCATCTTCATGACCGGTTTCTTCAACGAAATCCCCACCGGCGCCCTGCTCCTCGTTTCCGACCAGCCGATGGTGCCCGAGGGCGTGAAGACCGCCGAGAGCGACAAGACCGTCGACGCCAATTACGTGAGCGACCACATCCGCATCGGCATCGACGCGCTGAAGCAGCTCATCAACAAGGGGCTGACGGTAAAGCACCTCCAGTTCTGACGCCGCACTCAGCCGCGCACCGTCGGGTGCGCCTGCAGGCGATAGCGCCGGGGGCTCACCCCGTGCCGCTTGCGGAACAACGCGTAGAAGTGCGAGAGGTTCGTCAGCCCGCAGTCGAACATGATGTCGAGGATTGGCCGGCTCGTCTCCGCCAGCTGCCGCGCCGCATGATCAATGCGCGCCGCATTCACTACGTCGGTCGGCGTGCACCCCCACCACCGTTCGGTCGCGCGTGAGACATGCGAGGCACTTCGGCCCGCCAGGCGGGCAAAGGCCGGCGTGCCCCCGGCGAAGTGCTCCGGCCGCGCGATCTCGCGGCGCGCGTGTTCCAGCCAATCCGGCGCCTGAGTGATGGCGGGCTCCGCGGTCGACGCGAGCAAACCGGGCAGGTCCATCAAAAAACCTTCGACTGCGACCCGCGGTCGGCCCGCTTCCGCCAGCCGCCGGTCCCAATAATCCAGCGCCTGCTTCGCGCGCGGACTGATCGGACGGACCCGCTCAGCCTCCGGGCGCTCAAACCCATCGGGGACATCCGCAAAATACCGTTTGCGCACCTCCGCCCAGGTCCGGCTCGGGAAGGCCACGTTGACGATGTGCATCGGCACCGAGAACGAGCCAATCACGCAATGCCGGTCGCGCGGACGGATCAGGTAGATTTTTCCGGGTTCAACCGTCTCATCCCGGCCATTCCATTGGTGCTCCCCGCGTCCGCGGGTCAGCCAAAACACCTCATGGTAATCGTGGTCGTGGACTCGCGCGCCGTCGCCGCCCGCCAACTCCGTCCGGGCAAAGTGATAGTGCTCACCGGTCGAGACGAAATCCGCCAGTTTGAAATGGGCGCAGGGGCGGCGCATGACGTTTAAACACAATTTTTGGCCATTTTATGGCAAGATTTTCCGCAATGATGCGGTTATAACATAGTCCATGGTTGCCCCCAACTCTGTCACTCCCCACTCCCATCACCGTCTCACCCCGCTTGAGGTCGAGACCTACCGCCGCGAGGGATATCACATCTTTCGCGATCAGCTGTTTCCGAAGCCCAAGTTCGACGGCCTGAAGCAGAGCTTTGAGGACATCCTCGACAATCTTGAGGCCGACGTGCGGCCCGAGGCGATGGATGTACCCCATTTTCAGAATCCGCAGCTCTTCGAATGGCTGTTCGCCGACGAGGTGCTCGACTTGGTTGAGCCGATCATCGGCCCCGACATCGCGCTGTTTTCCAGCCACTTCATCTGCAAGCCGCGCGGCAACGGCAAACGCGTGCCGTGGCACGAGGACTCCCACTATTGGAAAACCATGATCACGCCGATGGAAGTCGTGACCGTGTGGCTCGCGATCGACCCGTCAACCAAGGCCAACGGCTGCATGAACGTCGTGCCACTCACCCACAACACCGGCAAGCAGGGCTTTTCCGACTACGACGATCTCAAGCCCGGCGAGGCCGTGTTCGGCGACGAAATCAAACCCGCCCAGCGCCACGCCGAGCGTGCGATTGCCGTCGAACTCGAGGCCGGCCAGTGCAGCCTGCACGACGGCCGCATCATCCACGGCAGCGAGCCCAACACCAGCGACATCCGCCGCTGCGGCTACACCATGCGCTACATGAGCAGCAAGGTGAAGTTGAACCAGGAAATGGCCGGCAGCTACCACCACATCTATCTGGCCCGCGGCCGCGACCTCGGCGGCAACACCTACGGTGATCCGACGAAATCGTATCCCGAGCTGGCCCGCTTCCGCGCGAAGCATGGCAAGAACGGCCACTGACCGCAGGTGTAATGGTGAGCCGGCCGATCCTTCGGCCGGCTTGAGCGTCTCCCAACGCGCGGAGGGACCGGCGCGTCCACCTGGCCCTCACTTTACGGCACCACGTCGAACCAAAACGGCGCGTAAAGCTCCGTGCCCGCATTGTTCACCTGCGCCCAGGCCACGTAGCGGCCGGCGCTGGGGATCACGATGCGGAAGGTCAGGGTCGGGCGGTGGCGGTCGGGCGGCACGGCCAGGTCGATTTCCTGTGGGTGCAGGTGAGCAAACCCGGTGCGGTCGCGGTCAAAGGCCACGACGTGCGCAAACGCGTCCATCACCGGTGCCAACGGCACTTCACCACCGTCCGGTCGCGACATGACCAAGGTCATGACCGCTTCCTGGCCGGCGCGAATGAAATCCCCCGCCGGGCGCAGTGAAAAATCGATGCCATCGACCGTCGTCGCCCACGCGGGCGCATGCGCTGCGGCCATCGCGGCCGGGGCCGGCGGATCACCCGCTACGTTGAGTTTTGTCGACGCGTAAAGCCCGAGACCCGTCGCCGCGGGCGTGAAATCGGCGAAGAGCCGGTATTCGCCGCCGAAACGCGGCGTGAATGCAAAGGTCCACTGCCCCGGCTCGCGGCCGGGACGGGGGTGCACGTGGTGGTAATCCATCAGCTGCGGGTCTGCCACCATCAGGTGGAGCAGCTCCGTGTGCACATTGAGCAGGTCGGCCGGACCGACGGCCTTGCCGGCGTGCGTGCGCAGAGTCAGCACCGCCGTGACTGGCTGGCCGGCACGGGGCGCGGCGATCGGTTGCACGGTGAACTCGACCGGCGATCGCACGTTGACGACCGGCAAAAACTGCGGGTTCGCGGGATCGCACATCTGGATGACGTTCTCCCCCTCCACGCGAAAATCCATGTGGCTGAGATTCGTGCCCGTCGGCAGCACGCGAAACAGGACGTAGAGCCCGACCGCCACGAGCGTGATGCGCGCCACGCGCCACGCGACCGCATGGGTGGGTTCCTTGGCCACGCTCACCGGCTCACCCTCCCCTTGTCATTCTGAGCGCAGCGAAGAATCCACGAGCCTGCTGGCTGCGGACATGCGGTTGGATCCTTCGCTGCGCTCAGGATGACATCGTGAGAATACCGGTGGGAGTTATTCATCGGCGGTGCATCTTGGCCACAAAGTCCTTGGGCTCCCACAACGTGCCGTCGGCCCGGTGCACGATGCGGCCGTCCTCGTTGATCAGAAGCGTGCTCAAGGTGTGTTTGATGATGGCGCCGTCGAACTGCGCGATGACGCCGAACTGCGTCAGCAGATCCTTGATCGCGCGCTCCGGCCCGGTGAGAAAACTGAAATTCGCGGTGTCGATCCCGCGCGACGTCGCGTAGTCCTGCAGCACGCCTGGCGTGTCGTATTCCGGGTCGAGTGTGATCGACACGAGCTCGAGGTTCGCGATGCCGGTCTCGTTCGCAAGGCGCTGGGTCTCCATCATCTTCATCGTCGCCGCTGGGCACATCGTCGCCACGGGGCAGCGCGTGTAGATGAAATTGAGCATAATCTGCTTCCCGCGGAAGCGCGCGCTCTGCACCACCGCGCCCGTCTGGTCGTAGAGCGCAAAGTTTGGCAGGTTCTCCCCCACCTCCCGGTAGGCGGCGCGGCCGCGGATCAAGGTGTCCTGGCGCAGGGCGTCCGCGCCAGCCTTGATGGTGGACGCGGTCACTTGGTCGATCGGCCAGATGTTCTCGAGCCGGAAAAAACCGTCGTCGCTCGGGATTAGGTCCGCGCGGATCCGCTGGCCCTCGCGCGCGTTGACGGCGTCGCCGGCCGAAACGAAAAACTCCATGACCATCGCCGGCATGTAACCTTCGATCTCGCTGTGGTGCACGATCAGCACGTGTTTTTCCGTGTCCACCGCAATCACCTGACCTTCGATCGGGTAGCGTTCCTCGCGCGGAGCCTCCGTCTCGGCGACGGCGGGTTCCGAACGCGTGCACCCCGCCAACAGCAGCGCCAGCGCTGCGCAGAGGAGGGGGGTATTAGATTTCATGTCCCTACGGATTCGCCCGGCGAAATATTTGTCAAAGGGTTTGCGACAGGTAGGCCGGACGCTTCTATCCGGAAGTTTAACCGCTCATGACCGCCACCGCCACCGCCCGCCCCGGGCTTGTCTACCGTCCCCCGCTTGCGTGGTTCGCCGCCCTTGGCGCGACCTGGGTATTCGTCTTGGTCACACTGGGCGCGTTTACCACCAGCATTGATGCCGGCATGGCCTTCCCCGACTGGCCGCTGTCTAACGGGTCGGTGAATCCCAAGGGCTGGCTCGGCGAC
Source organism: Opitutaceae bacterium (assembly GCA_029979145.1). Lineage (GTDB taxonomy): Bacteria > Verrucomicrobiota > Verrucomicrobiia > Opitutales > Opitutaceae > Cephaloticoccus. Next base: position 5,243 of record JAPOIC010000012.1, on the reverse strand, counting down.
TTGGCGATGTTCGCCGAGCATTCCCATCGGCTGACCGGCGCCGTCATGGGCTTCATCACCATCATCCTCGCGGTGTGGCTGTGGCGCCGCGAATCCCGCGCGTGGGTGCGCCGGCTAGGTTGGAGTGCCTTGGCCATTGTCATCGTCCAGGGCCTGATCGGCGGCAAGCGCGTGCTGCTCGATTCGCTATCCGTGCCGGGTTTTGAGATGACGCTCGGCCAGATGCTGCGCATCCCCCACGGAATTCTCGCGCAGGTCTACGTCTGCGTGCTCATCCTGATCGCGGCCGCGCTCTCCCGCGGCTGGATCGAACAGACCGCGCCCGTCAGCCGCGGGGTGCGCCGAGCCGGTTTGGTCTGCGTGCTCCTGCTGCTCGTGCAGCTCACCATCGCCGCGACGATGCGCCACAATCACGCGGGCCTCGCTATCCCGACCTTCCCGCTTTCCACCGCTGAAGGCGGTCTGCTCCCGGCCAGCTGGGACTACCGCATCACCCTGAACTTCGCCCACCGCGCGATGGCTGCCGTGTTGACGGTGGCACTCCTCTGGTTCGCGGTTCGCATTTGGCGTGATGCCGGCGCTGGCGTCTCGCTGAAGTCCGGCGCGTCGGTCATGGTCGGCCTGTTGGCGCTCCAAATTCTGCTGGGCGCACATGTGATTTGGCAACTGCGCGAACCGCATGTCACCACCGGGCATGTGGTCGTCGGAGCGTTGTTGTTGGCGACCACCGTGTGGCTGACCGCCCGAGCCCATCGCGACGCCATCGGCAGCCCCGCCTCCCCCGCATGACGGCCTCGTCCCCCAACGCGGCCTTTGGCGATTACCTGGAGCTCACCAAGCCCCGGCTCAGCCTGCTGTCGGTGCTGACAACGCTCATTGGCTACGTCGCCGCGCGTCCGCCTTGGGTGGCGGGCGAATTCTTCGCATTGCTGATCGGCACCTCACTCGCCGCGGGCGGTGTGGCGGCCCTGAACCAATGGCTGGAGGCCGACACCGATGCGCGCATGCAACGGACCGCGCAGCGGCCCATACCGGCGGGCAAAGTGCCCACGGGCTCGGCCTTCGTGCTGGGCGGCCTGCTCTGCAGCGCCGCGCTCGGGTTGATCTTCGTGAAGGTGAACGGCATGGCGGCGATCTTCACGCTTGCGACCATCTTCTCGTATCTCGCCTGGTATACGCCGGCGAAGCGCAATTCCCGCTGGTCGACCGAAATCGGCGCGCTGGCTGGCGCGTTTCCGCCGCTCATCGGCTGGTCGGCCGCGGAGGCCGGGGTGTCCACGCTCGGGTGGATCCTGTTTGGTATCCTCGTTCTCTGGCAGATCCCGCACTTCATGGCCATCGTCTGGACTTACCGACACGACTATGCCGCGGTGGACTTTCCCATGTTGTCCGTGCGCGACGAGACGGGCGGTTGGGTCGCCGGCTGGTCGCTTGTGAACACGACCGCTTTGCTCGGTATCAGCGCGCTGCCCTGGTCGCTCGGGCTCACGACGGCGCTCTACGGGATCGTGGCGGCCGCCACGGGCTTGTGGTTCCTCTGGCGCGCGATCGCCTTCCTGCGGGCGGAGGGACGCGATCGCAACGCCCGAAAGCTCTTCATCGCGTCGATCCTCTACCTGCCGGTCACCTTGATGGCGCTCGTCGCCGATCGCGTCCTGTTTTTCTAATCATGCAGATTCAAGACATCCCCGCCCTGAACGCCGCGCTCAACGGCCTCGCCACCGTGCTCCTGACGATCGGCTTCGTGCTCATCAAGCGCGGCAACCGCGAGGCGCACCGCAAGGTCATGATCTCCGCCTGTGCGGTTTCGGCGGTGTTTCTCGTCGGCTACGTCGCCCACAAGATCCTCGTGCGGGGCGTGCACACGCCCTTCGGCGGCGAGGGCGCCATCCGCACCGTGTATTACGCGATGCTCCTCTCGCACATCGTCCTCGCCATCGCCATCGCCTACCTCGTGCCGCGCACGTTCTGGCTCGCGATCAAGGGCCACTACGAGCGGCACCGCGCCTGGGCGAAATGGACCTTTCCGATTTGGTATTACGTCTCGGTCACCGGCGTGCTGGTCTATTTCTTCCTCTACCAATGGTGGCCGGCGGCGTCCTGATCCGGACGTAAAAAAGCCGGGCGCGAGGCCCGGCTTGAGCATTTCACGGCGGCGAAAGCCGCGCGGGTCATTTGACGATGATCTTGCCCTTCATCCCGATCTGGAAGTGGGCCGGGAACGAGCACAGGAAGGGGTATTCCCCCGCCGTGTCGAACTTGACCGTGATCGAGTCGGATTCCTTGGGGCCGAGCATCTTGGTGTGGGCCACAACCTCGTCCTTGAGCGCGTCCGGGATGTGCTCCGGGCCCGCTTGGGCGGCGGCCAGCGAAAACGCCGTGGCATCCGAGCCGGCCTTCAGGACCACCAGATTGTGCCCCATGGCCTGCTTCGGCATGGTGCCGACGTTGGTCAGGGTGATCTTCACTTCCTCACCCACCTTCAGCTCGATGGTGTTGAGGTTGAATTTCATCGTGTCGTTACCCGTGACTTGGATCACGCGGGGGCCCGCCGGGGCGGGAGCAGCGGCCGGGGCCGAGGCAGAGGCCGTTTCCTTCTTGCCGCAGCCGGCGCCCAACAGGGCCGCCGCCGCGAAAATGAACGTCATGGTGCGGAGTTTCATAGCGACGCGACCATAAGTCGGATCCGCCGGCCGCGCAAAACCAAAGCGGTTCGCTTGAGAATCAACGCCCACGCTAATGCCCGAGCCTGCAAAAATTAATAAATTTCCCCGAAGGTTGCCGCTGACCGTCGCGCCGCCCAAAACACACCTGAATAGGGCTTGAAATGGTCGCTCTTTCCCGAACTCTCTTGCGGGTTGGCGGGCGTCATGCCCGCCTGTCTCCTTTACACCACGAACAGCACATGCGTTTGCCTTCATTCCTCACCAAACTCGCCGGCGCTGGCCAGGCCGCACTGGCGGCCGGCAGCCTGCTCCTTGTGGCGGGTTGCAAGCTGAACTTCTGGCGGATGGACGGCCACCAAACCACCATGGTGACCTCGGGACCGGTGGCCGAGTCCCAACTCCACGTGTTTTACGTGACCTGCTGGGTGACCCTGATCATCTTCGTGATCGTCGGCGGTGTCCTCGCCTACGCAACGTTCAAGTTCAAGGCCCGCACCGCCGCCGACGAACACGCCGAGCCCCCGCCGCAAGGCCATGGCAACCCGCTGGTTGAGTTTTCCCTCATCGGCGCCTCGGTCCTCGCCCTCGTTTTCATCGCCGTTCCCACCCTCAAGGCCATTTGGTTCACCTACGATGTGCCCGAGGAGCAAAAGGAGAACGCCTACGTCATCAACGCCACCGGCTACCAGTGGTGGTTCAAGTTTGACTACCCCTCCGAGCAGATCGACGGCGCCGGGGTCCTGAGCACCGCCAACGAGCTCGTCATCCCCGCCGGCCGTCCGGTGCGCGTTAACCTCCGAACCATCGACGTCATCCACTCTTTCTGGGTCCCCAAGCTCGCCGGCAAGGTCGACATGATCCCCAACCGCGGCAACCACCTCTGGCTGCAGGCGGACGAGCCTGGCTACTTCTGGGGCCAGTGCGCCGAGTATTGCGGTGACTCCCACGCCGTCATGCGCTTCCGCGTCATCGCCCTCGCCGAGGACGAGTTCAACGAGTGGGTCGCCCGTGAAAAGGCCCCCGCCCGCAGCGTGACCGCCGCCGAGGCCTCCTCGAGCGCCAAGCCCGCCATCACCTTCGCCTCGTTCAAGCGCAACGAATACGGCTTCACCGACAAGTGGAACCCGGGCGCCGAGGTCTCGCCGCTCGATCACTGGCGCCAGCAGCAATTCCCCGAGAAGGATGAAAACGCCGCCCTCATCGCCGAGGGTCGCCAGCTCTTCCAGGCCAAGACCTGCATCGCCTGCCACACCGTGCGCGGACACGAGGGCATGGGCATCACCGGTCCGGACCTGACCCACATTGGTTCCCGCACCACCATCGCCGCCGGCCTGCTCGAGAACAACGCCGAGCAGCTTGCCCGCTGGATCATGCACCCGCTCGACGTGAAGCCCGGCAACAAGATGTATACCACGGGTTACGAGCCAAACGGCATCACCATTTCCACGGACGAGGCCACCGCGCTCGTGGCCTACCTCCACAGCCTCAAGTAATTTCCCACCATGGACGCTACGGCAAAATCATCCTACACCGGACACGAGGAGCACGCCGCCCCGACGCGGGCCGGCATCTTCTGGCGACCGACGGCCAAGACCGGCTTCATCAGCTGGCTGACGACCGTCGACCATAAGAAGATCGGCTTCCTCTACGGCGTGTTCGCCCTCTTCTTTTTCCTCGTGGGCGGCTTCGAGGCCCTGCTGATCCGCCTCCAGCTCGCGGTGCCGAACAACGACATCCTGACCGCGGAGCAATACAACACGATGTTCACGATGCACGGCACGACCATGATCTTCCTCGCGATCATGCCGCTGTCCGCCGCGTTCTTTAACTACATCATGCCGCTGCAGATCGGCGCGCGCGACGTGGCCTTCCCCCGGCTCAACGCCTTCTCGCTGTGGACCTTCGTGGCCGGCGCGATCATCATCAATCTCGGCTGGTTCATGCCGGACGGCGCCCCCGACGGCGGCTGGTTCGGCTACGCGCCCCTCACCTCCAAGACCTTCAATCCCGATCACTCCATCGACATGTGGGTGATGGGCCTGCAGATCCTCGGCGTCGCCTCCATCGCCGCCTCGCTGAACTTCATCGTCACCATCATCAACATGCGCGCGCCCGGCATGACGATGATGCGCCTACCGGTCTTCACCTGGATGACGCTGGTGACCGCGTTCCTCCTGATTCTCTCGTTCCCTGCGATCACGATCGCGCTGGTCGAACTGATGATGGACCGTCTGTTCGGCACGAACTTCTTCGAAATTTCCAACGGCGGCATGCCGATCCTCTGGCAGCACTTGTTCTGGGTCTTCGGCCACCCCGAGGTCTACATCCTGATCCTGCCGGCCATGGGCGTCATCTCCGAGATCCTGCCCTGTTTCTCGCGCAAGCCCCTCTTCGGTTATCCGATCGTGGTGTTCTCCGGCGCGACCATCGGCTTCCTCGGCTTCGCCGTCTGGAGCCACCACATGTTCACAACCGGCATGGGCACCGTCGCCACCGCGGCGTTCTCCCTCGCCACCATGGCCATCGCGGTCCCGACCGGCGTAAAGATCTTCAACTGGATCGGCACGCTCTGGGGCG
>JAPOIC010000178.1 GCA_029979145.1 Opitutaceae bacterium | reverse complement strand
GACAGCATCATCTCCTCCGTGAGGATCGCCGTTTCCTGGGCCGACATGTTGGCGAAGTAAATCGCCATCAGCAGGGCGGCCTGCTGGTGCTGCGGCATCTCGCCATCAAGCGTGCTGTCAACGATATACCGGATTTCTTCCTGCGTGAACTCCTGGCCGTCGCGCTTTTTCTCGATCAAGTAATTGAAGGACGGCTTGATGAAGCGGCGGGCCGGAATGGTGCGTTTGCTAGTCATGTGGGTTAATAATGGAATTGCGAGGCTGGCTCCCCGCTGAGCGGAAAATTTTTCCAGCGAACGGCATTGTTACAAAATGTCGAGTCAAAACTACCCACCTCGCCCGGCGCCAGACTTTCGACCGATTGCACATCCTGCTAAACCTAAATTGTTTGCAAAGTCTCTGCCCCCGGAGTGCCCGCGCCCGGCAAATCCGCGCTTGCGCGGGGGCAGGCCCGTTCCGTTGAGTCACGGGATGGACGTGACGTTTAACCTTGCCGCAGCGTTGGATGCGGTGCTGCAGACCGCCGCCGGGGCCGCTGGCCTCGAGGCCACGGCCTTCGCGCCCGATGTGCGACCGGCCGATCCGCGCCACGGCGATTTTCAGGCCAACGGCGTCCTCGGTTACGCCAAAGCGCGCAAATTGAACCCGCGCGCCACCGCCGAGCAATTGGTCGCCGCCCTCCCCGCCGACCTGCGTGAAGGCTTCGACGTCACGATCGCCGGCCCGGGCTTCATCAACTTCGCGCTCAAGCCCGCCACTCTCCTCGCCTGGCTGCAGGCGCATGATGACGCCGCTCATCTCAAGGCCGGCGCCTCCGCCTACTACGGCGGGCAGCGCTATGTGGTGGACTACAGCTCGCCGAACACGGCGAAGCAGCTGCACGTCGGCCACATTCGCAGTATGGTGATCGGCGAGGCCATCTGCCGTCTGCTGGAGTTTTGCGGCGCGGACGTGATTCGCGACAACCACATCGGCGACTGGGGCACACAGTTCGGCAAACTCATCTGGGGTTACAAAAACCTGCGCGACGAAGCCGCCCTGGACCGCGACCCGTTGGAAGAGCTGGAGCGCCTCTACAAGGCCGCAGACGCTGCGACCAAGTCCGACCCCACCGTCCTGGAGGCCGCTCGCGCCGAACTGGTGAAACTCCAACAGGGCGACGCCGAGAACCTCGCGCTTTGGCAAAAGATCAACGCGATCAGCTCCGGCGCCTTCGCGCGCATCTATGAGCGGCTCGGCATCAAATTCGACCACGAACTCGGCGAGAGCTTTTACAACGACAAGCTCCCGCGCATCTACACCGAGATGCAGGAGACCGGGCTGGCCACGGAATCGCAGGGCGCGCTCGTGGTGTTTCCCCCCGAGCATCCGCGGTTCAAGACCCAGCCCTTCATCGTGCGCAAGTCCGACGGCGCCTCGAACTATGCCACCACCGATCTCGCGACGATGCTCTACCGCACGGAGCACTTTCAGGCTGACGCGATCATCGTCCTGACCGACACCCGGCAGAGTGATCACTTTGAGCAGCTCTGGCTCACAACGCAAAAGTGGTATGCGCAAAAGGGCTACCGGCTCCCGCGCTTTGAACACGTTTCGTTCGGCTCGATCCTCGGCGATGACGGCAAGGCCATCAAGACGCGCTCGGGCGACCCGATCCGCCTGCAGTCCCTGCTCGATGAAGCCGAGGAGCGCGCCTTCGGGCTCGTCACCGAAAAATCGCCCGACTTGCCCGAGGCGGATCGGCGAGAGATCGCCAATGCGGTCGGCCTTGGCGCCGTGCGCTACGCCGATCTCGCGCAGAACCGGAGCAGCGACTACGTCTTCAACTGGGAGAAAATCCTCTCCTTCGACGGCAATACCGCACCCTACCTGCTTTACGCCGTCACGCGCGTGCACTCGATCTTCCGCAAGCTCGGCCTCGACCCCTGCGCCGTCGCGGCCACGGCCGGCGCCAGCGCACCGGAGTCGGAGCACGAGCTCGCCCTCGCCCGAAAGCTGGCCGGCCTGCCCGCCGTGCTCGCGACCACCACCGCACAACTGCGGCCGCACTTCTTGTGCACCTACCTCTATGAGCTGGCCGGCACCTTCAGCAGCTTTTACGCAGCGGAGAAGGTCTTGGTCGAAGAGGCGCCCGTTCGCGCCCTCCGGCTGCTGCTCTGCGCCCGCACCCTGCTTTTCCTCGAAACCGGCCTGAACCTCCTCGGTTTGCGCATGTTGACTCGGATGTAACGCCACTAAATCGCGCTTGCCGCTACCCATGCGCGAGCCCAGATTCCCGGGCATGGCCACCCAGGAATTCTACGTGCGCAACGAGCCCGAGACCGAGGCGCGCGGCCCCTTCAACTTGGAACAGTTGCTGTCGTTGGCCGAGAACGGCCAGGTGACCGCCGAGACCCTTTACTACGAGGCCAGCACCGAGCAGTGGACCGCCATCAGCGAAAACGCCGAGCTCAAGGCCGCGATTTTCCCGGAGAAAAAGAAACTGCAGATGCGCACCAAGGGGCAAGCGCCCACGATGGTCAGCGCCGCGTCGGACAGCCGACCGCCGATTACCGTGGACGACATGCTGGCGGCCGCCGAGGGTCGCACGGCCGACACCAAAGATCGCCTGGATCCCGCCATCGCCATGGCCCGCGCCGCCGCCATCGGGTGTTGGAGCGGCGTCCTCATGCTCTTGCTCAGTGCGGCCGGCGGGCTCCTGCCCTCGATCGACTTCTTGATGAAGTTCAAAGTCGAAGGCCTGCTCGACCACCCGCTGGTCATCTTCGGCGTGATCGATGTCATGCTGGCGGTTCTCCTGATGCTAGGCATGGTGGCAGCCTACCCGCTGGTGCGTTTTCGCGCCGCGATCGGCCTTGGCTTCCTCGGGTTCGTTTTCTTTACCCAAGGCCAGATGCTTCCGCTGCTCGCAATCGCGGGCGGCGCGGTGGGCCTCTACCTGAGCACCATCTGCGTGAGTCTGCTCTCGGTCATCGTGGTCGCGCTCATTGGCATCGCCGGCATGGCCGGGGTGGCTTGGCAGATGATCAGCACCACCTGACCCCACCCGACGCATGGCGCGGTTGCTCGAACGCTGGCACCGGTTCCTCGCGCTTTACCGCAAGGAAATCTGGCAGCCGGCGTGCCTTGGCGACACCTCGTTGCGCGGCCGGTTCTACGCCTTACTGCGCGTCTGCTCGATCACCTTCACGGTCTTCGGCGAGACCAAGGCGGCCAGCCGCGCCGCGGCCCTGAGCTTCAGTTCGCTGCTGGGTCTCGGCCCGCTGGTCGCGATCTCCATGCTCGTGGCGGGAATGGTGCTCGACGACAAAGACCCGGATCTCGCGGTGAACACATTGAACCGGATGATCAAGTTCATCGCGCCGCAGGTGCAGCAATACGAGAGTCAGACCAGCGATGAACGGCGGCAACGACGCGAGCAATGGCTCAAGGAGCACCCAGAACGCGCCGATGCCGCGCGTTCGGAACCGGCGCGCGAGGTCCCCAGTGTCGCCACCGCCATCGCCCCGAATCCCACACTCGAAGACGGATTCACCGCTGCGGGCGGCGAAGGGCGAGGCGAGCGAGGTGCCGCGCGCTCCACCGCCCAAATGGAGCGCATGCTAAACGGCTTCATCACCGGCTCGCGCTCGGGCACCGCCGGCGCCGTCGGCGCCCTGACCTTGGTCTTTATCGTCATCCTGCTCTTCAAAACCATTGAGGATGCCTTCAATGAGATTTGGGGCGTGCGCGAGGGCCGGTCGTGGCTGATGCGCATCATCTACTACTGGACGATTCTCACCTTGGGCGCGGTGTTGTTTTTCGCCTCGGTGACGCTGCTCGGCGCGGGCGCGTTCATCAACGTCTTCATCGGCAAGCTGCCCTTTGGCAGCGAACTCATCGCCCTCACCCGTTGGCTGCTACCCGTCGCCTCCGGCGCCCTCGCGGTGGCGATTCTCACGCTCTTTTACCGCTCCATCCCCAACACCCACGTCTATTGGCGCGCCGCGTTCATCGGCGCGGTCATCGTGGCCTTGCTCCTGCTCGCCAATAATTTCCTCGCTTTGATCTACGTGCGCCGAGTCGTGATCACCCGCAGCCTCTACGGCTCGCTGGGCATCATGCCGATCCTGATGTTCGGCCTGTATATTTTCTGGCTCTACGTTTTGATCGGCGGCCAGATCAGTTACGCCCTCCAAAACGCCCGCTTCCGCAGCAGCCAGACGGCATGGAGCACCCTCTCGCTGGCCAGCCGCGAGCGGCTCCTGCTGGCGGTCCTGCTGACCATCGGTCGGCGTTTCCAAGACTGCCTGCCCCCGGCCAGCGCATCGCAGCTCAGCGACATGATGAAGGTGCCCACCCAACTCATCAATGAGGGCCTGCAGCGCCTCGTCGACATGAAGCTCCTCACCCCCGTCCCGACCTCGGACTCGGATCCGGTGAACGATTTCCTCTACCAGCCCGCGCGGCCGTTGAATCGTATCACCCTGACCGACTTTCGACGCCGTTTCGAGACCTTCGGCGAGGAAGCGGCGAGCGACAACATCAACGGCCTCGACCACATTCTTCAGCGCTACACGAACGCCGTGCGGGAAAACCGCGACGCCGCGTTCTTCGAAACCCCCCTCGACCGGCTTTTTGCCGAGCACAGCTTCAACGTGTCCTGCCCGCCCTTCAGCTTCGGAAAACACCGGCCGGCCTGAGTGCGGGACCGCACGGCGGGGCGTCCAAATAACCCTTGCCTACGGCAGCGTCGCACCTAGCTTCGCCGGTTTAT
>JAPOIC010000314.1 GCA_029979145.1 Opitutaceae bacterium | reverse complement strand
GTGTCCGTTCGTGGTTAAAAAAGGCGAAGCACCAAGGCTCAGGCCTTGAGCTCGACGGTAACCTGGATCTCGGTCGTCGTGCCTTTAGGCAGGCCGTTGGTGGCCACGGCGGCGCGGGCGTGTTTGCCGGCTTCGCCGAAGACCTTGAGGAAGAGATCGCTGGCGCCGTTGATCACGGCCGGGCTGTCGGTGAAACCGTCAACCGCGTTCACGAATCCGTTGACCATTACGATGCGCGCCACTTGGTCCAGCGAGCCGACGGCGGCCTTGATGTTGGCGAGGGTGTTGAGGGCGCAGATCTCGGCGGCCTTGGCACCGCTCTCCACGGTGTGCTCTTTCCCCACCTGGCCGGTGTGGGTCATCTTGCCGTCGATCATGCAGATCGTGCCGGCGCAAAACAGCAGGTTGCCGGTGCGCACGGTGGGCACGTAGCTGCCGGCGGCGGCCGGGGGTGTGGGCAGGGTCAGGCCGAGTTCGGCCAGTTTCGCTTCAGAGTTCATGCGGGAAAGGGTTCAACATTCTCCGGGGGGCGCCAAGCGATTTCAGCGCGCAGGCTCCGGCAGAAATTCCGTCGTCGCCACCTCGCTCGCGCGCAACGGCTGGTCCAGCACCTTGAACTCGCGGAGCAAGTCGATCTCCCGTTGCACCCTCGCCAAGTCGATGCGACCGATCGCCTCGCCGCGATCCGGAAAACCGACGACCAAGGCGTGCTCGATCAAAGCCCGGCGCGAGTAGTCGAGCTGTGCCGACGACATATTGGGATTGCGGGCGAGAATCAGTTGGTTCGCCGGCGCCGGGTCGCGCGCGAGGTAATCATGCCAGCCCCGAATCGAGGCCGCGACGAACTCCCGCACCAGCTCAGGTTCATTCCGCACGAGCTCGCGCCGGCACACAATAGCTTGGTAAATATCATATCCGGCCTCGGTCAGCGGCAGCGTGCGCACAGCGACCCCCTTTTCCATCGCGTGAAACGGCTCACTGGTCAGGAAGCAGCTTTGAATGAAGCTCTTGTCGCCTAGAAATGCGCCCAGCCCGTAGGTGGTGGGAATCAGGTCGAACTTGATGCCGTATTTCTGCTGGAGGAACGGGATCCAAACCATGCTCACCGGGGCCATGATGGTCCGGCCGTTGAGGTCCGCGAAATCGCGCACCGGGCTGTCGGCATGGAGCAATAACGCCTCGGCATCGTGCTGCATAGTCGCCGCCACCGCCACCAGTGGCAGGCCGTTGGCCACGGCCATCGCGGTGTCATCGGTGCGCTGCATGCCGAAGGTCGCGTCCCCCTTCGCCACCTTGATCTTGATCGCGGCCCCGGGGCCGCCGGGCAGGATCTCTACGTCGAGTCCCGCGTCCGCGTAATAGCCGCGCGCCAGTGCTTGGTAAAACCCGCCGTGTTCCGCCTGCGGAAACCAGTCGGTTTGAAACACAACCTTGCGCAAGGGCGATGCGGCCCGCTCCGGACGGCGGCAGCCGGCGAACAGCAGACCCAATGCAATAATGAAGGTTAAGACGAGACGCACGGCCCTAACCTGATCAGCGCAGACCGCTTGGGCGAGCCAACTTCCCGTAATATTCACCGGGCGCTCACCCCAAATCCAGAACCCGGTATGCATTGTCCCACAGGATCGCCCGCAGGTCCGCCGCCGACAATTCCACGCGATGCACCTCGGCCACCAAGCGACTGAGCTCCGGGACCGCATCGATCGACGGATAGAGGTTCAGCGAATAATCGGAACCAAACAGCACCCGCTATGCCCCCACCTGCG
>JAPOIC010000073.1 GCA_029979145.1 Opitutaceae bacterium | reverse complement strand
CCGATGCGGTAGTCGAGATCGCGCGTGTGGAAGAGCTGGCGGAAACGATTCAGGCTCGCGGCCAGGCGCTCCTGATGCGCCGCCATCGACGGGGAGTTGTTGATCACGAACACGCGGTCAACTTGGCGGCTGCTGGAGCGGTCGGCCGTGAGGTGTTTCAGGTGACGGATCGGCTCGATGGCGACATTGACCCGGTTCTCCACCCCCAGCTGAGGATTGGCCTCGTCGACGGTGTAATACTTGAAGCTGTCGGAGCCGATGTAGCCGGGGTTGGGCGAGTAGGTGAGTTCACCGGTGATCCGGTCGAGTCGGGCGGTGCCATGGGCAGGTTTGCCCGCATCATCCAGCACATAGGTGACTTTGGGCGGATTGAGTCCGATGCGGTCGTTTAACGTGATGAAATCCTCGTGACTCGGAAGCTTTTGCGCGACCGGGGTGTTTGGGCGGGTGGTGAGCTCGACGGCGCGGACGTTTCCGAGATCCAGTTGAGTCGCCTCGATTTCCATCTCCTCAAGCACGACCGGCGGCGGCTCGGCGACGGTGACTTGGACGGTGCTCTTGAACACCAAGCCATTGGTCTCGTTGAGGACCGTGTAGGAAAACGTGTCGGTGCCGGTAAATCCATCCTCGGGTTGGTAGGCGAAATAGTCGAAGCGCGAGGACTTGTTCTGGTAGAAATCGGCTTCGTCGCCCTCGCCTGCCAGACCGACGCGGCCGTGGAGGGGCTCGGAGGTGATGGTGTAGACCAAGGCGTTGCCAGCCTCGGGCGTAAGAATTTCAGCCGCGACCTCCAACCGGCCGCTCACCGCGGAATCGCCGGCGGTCTCGATCTGCATCGGCACCTCGGACTTGAGGGCGTGGTCGACGTCGGACGCCGTTGCCGGAGCCGCTAGGGCTCGAAATGGCAGACTGGCGATGAAAAGGGCGGGCATGAGGCGGCGCAGCCAAGACGGGACGGGAAAATCAGGTTTCATGGCAAGTTGGGTGGCGTGGTGATACCGCAGCTCAGTCACCATGTCGATGCGCAGGTTCCCGGAGCGGGCTCGGCGAGGGGCGAGGTGAGGGGGGCGAAATTGGGCCTTTACGACACGAAATCACCCGCCGAGGGTTTGGGTTTGCCCGCCGGTCGCGGGTTCTCCCACACTCGTCCCTTTCATGTATCTCAAGGCGCTCAAGCTTCACGGTTTCAAGTCCTTTGCCGACCCCACCACCCTCAAGTTCGAACCCGGCGTAACCGCCGTTGTCGGCCCGAATGGCTGCGGGAAATCGAACATCGCCGACGGCATCCGCTGGGTGCTGGGCGAGCAGAGCGCCAAGGCTCTCCGCGGCGGCAAGATGCAGGACGTGATCTTTGAGGGCGCCGATACGCGCAAACCCGCCCAACTCTGCGAAGTCGCCCTGCTTCTCACCGATTGCGAGAAGCAGCTCGGCAGCGAGTTTCACGAGATTGAGATCATGCGCCGCGTCCATCGCGACGGGCAGAGCGAGTATTTCTTCAACGGTCAGGCCTGCCGCCTGAAGGACATTCACAAGCTTTTCATGGACACCGGCGTGGGCCGGACCAGCTACTCGATCATGGCGCAGGGCCAGATCGACCAGATCCTGTCGTCCAAGCCCGAGGAACGCCGCGCGGTGTTCGAGGAAGCCGCCGGCATCACCAAATACAAGAGCCATCGCCGTGAGGCGATGAACAAGCTCGTGCTCACGGAGCAGAACCTGGCGCGGGTGGCCGACGTGGTCGGCGAAGTTTCCCGGCAGATCGGCAGCCTGCGACGCCAGGCCGCAAAAGCCCTCCGCTACAAGCGGCTCAGCCACCGGCTGCGGCATCTCGCGCTGGCTTGGAGCGGCAAGCAGCATGCGCAGATCACGGCCACCCTCGGCGAGCTGGAGGCCAAGGTGAGCGGCCTGCGCGGCGAGGCCGACACCCGCCGGCAGGAGTTGGAAACGCAGCAGGCGGCGCTGGAGCAGAAAAAGGCCCAGCGCGGCCAACTGAACCAGCGGGTGCAGGATGCGCAGCAGGCGGCCTACGACCTGCGCTCGCAGAAGGAAGGCGCGGAGAATCAGGCGAATCTCGCGCAGATCAAACGCAACGGCCTGCAGGACCGCCTCGAATCGTCCCGTCACAGTCTCGGTGAATTGGAAATGCAGCTGCGCGAAGTCTCGGCCCGGGCTGACTCCGGCGCGCAGGACAAACAGGAGCAGCTGACCCTGCTCGGTTCTTCCGACGACGTTTACCAGCAGCGCAATCGCGAGCTTGCGATCGCCGAGGGCGAATTGAGCAAGCTCGAGCAGGAAGTGCAGCAGGCAAAGTTTCAATTGCTCCAACTTGAGAGCACCGTGGCGCGCCTGCGCACCGATTGCTCCGGCTACGAAGTCGACCAGAAGACGAGTTTGCACCGGCACGATGCCCTGGCCCAGGACCTTGAACAAGTGCGCCAGCAATCCACCTTCGCGGCGCAACAGGCCGCCGAACTGGCGGGCAAGGTGGAGACCGCCTTGGCGGAGAAGTCCCGCGCTCACAGCGATGTCGTGGCTGCGCAGCAGACCATTAGCACCCTGACCGGCGAGTTTCGTGATGCGCAGCGCAAGCAGCAGGAAATCGACCGCGCGCTGGCCCAGCGCACCGCCCGCCTCCGTTTGCTGCAGCAGTTGCAGGAAAAGTGGGAAGGCTTCGGCGAAGGCGCGAAGGCCATCCTGCAGGGCCGTCTCGACGCCGCGTTGGCCGGGGCTCGTCCCGTGCCGATTACGCAAGGCTTGGAAGTTCGCGCGGACTGCGCCCGCGCCGTCGAGGCGATCCTCGGTGCCGCGGCCGAGGCCATCAGCGTCAGCGACATGGCCACCGCGCAGCGCATTCTCTCCCAGCTCGAAGCCGAGGAGATCGGCTCCGTGGTCCTGCATGTGGGCGGCGCGATCACCGGTGCGACTGCGCCGGCGGACCTGCCGCCGTTTTTGCAACCCGCCACCACCGCGCTCGTGAATGCCGAGCCGGGCCACCCGGCGGTGAGCGTATTGGGCGCGTGCTACCTGACGGACGACCTGCCCGCCTTCCTCGAATATTGGAAGGCAAACCCGGGTTTCAGTTTTCTCGCCGTGGCCACCCGCAAGGGTGATCTCGTCGACCGGCGCGGCTTGGTTTACGGCGGCTACCGCAACAGCAAGCAGGCCGCGGCCAGCATCGTGCAGCGCGAAGTCGACCTGCGCGAGACGGCGCGGGCGCTGGCGGACGAGCAGAAGGCGCACGACGAGCAGCGCGTCGTGATCGAGGGCATCAACGCGCGGTTGAACGAGGCCGAGCAGGCCTTGGAGCAGCGGCGCGCGGAAGTGCTGGCAACCACCCAGACCGTGGCGGCCGTGCAGGCCGAGCAGCGCAACGCGCAGCGTGCGCTGGACGAAGTCACGCAGCGCATTGACCGGATGGAGCGTGAGCTCACCGGCTTAGAGCAGGCCCGCAACGAGGCGCATGCCCGTTGGGAGAAGGCGCAGGCCGGTCTCAAGGAGGCCGAGACCGCGACCACTGCGCAGCGCGAAAAGATTCAGTCGGGCGAAACCCGGCTGGCGGAGATTCGCGCCGATCGCGACGTGAAGCGCGAGACCCTAGCCCAGGCCCGTCTCGAATTGGCGGAGCACCGGCAGAAGGTCGAGGTGCTTGACCGCGGTCTCGATGAAATGCAGCGCCGCCGCGAGCAACTCGGCGCGCTGTTGGTTCAGCGCCAGCAGGAGATCGAGGTGTGGAGTGAGCAGATTGCCGAGCTCGACACCGAAACCGCCGCCCAACGGAGCCGCGCCGAAGGCTTGGTGGAAACTTTGGGCGTGGCCCAGCAGCAGGTGGAATCCGTGCGGCGCGAGCTCGTGGAGCTCGAACAGGGCATCAACGCGGTGGAGTCCGTGCAGCAGAATCTCCGGCAGCAGTCGGAAACTGCGCACAACGACCTCAGTCGCCATGAAGTGAAGCTCGCCGAGAGCCGTCAGCGCGCGGAGTTCCTCGTGGAGGAAGTGCGCCGGGAATTTTCCGCCGAGGTGGCCGAGATCGATTGGAAACTTTCGCTCTGGCGGGCCGACGACGAGCCGGAAGGCCTGCAGCCCCTTGACCTCGATGAAGAGGACGATGCCCCGCCCGCGGCAGAGGCCCCGGTTGAGCCAGTGGCTGAAACCGAGGTCGCCCCCGAAGGCGAGGTTGCGGCCGCTGCCGACACGGCCCCCGCCAAGCGCCGAAAGAAGAAGAAAGAGCCGCGCGGTGAACCCACCGAGGCTGATCTCGCGGCATTGGAGCAGACGGATTGGTCCGCGGTGAAGGCCGAGGTCGACGCCTTGCGCCAGCGCCTCGGCGGCATGGGTGCGGTCAATCTCGTCGCGATCGAGGAATACGCCGAGCTCAAGCAGCGGCACGACTTCCTGCGCTCTCAGGTCGAGGACCTGACCAACGCGAAGACGGAACTGCTCAAGGCGATCGACGAGATCAACCAGACTTCGCAGCAGCAGTTCCAGGTCACCTTCGAGCAGATCCGCAAGAACTTCGAATACACCTTCCAGACGCTCTTTGGCGGCGGCCGCGCGGCGCTCGAGCTGATCGCGGCGGAGGATATTTTGGAAAGTGGCATCGAGATTGTGGCACAACCCCCGGGCACGAAGCTCAAGAGCATCACGCTGCTGTCCGGTGGCCAAAAGACGCTGACGGCGGTGGCCTTGCTGTTCGCCCTCTACATGGTCAAGCCGTCGCCCTTCTGCTTGCTCGACGAGCTGGACGCGCCGCTCGACGAGTCGAATATCGGCCGCTTTACGGATCTGTTGAAGAAATTCGTCAACGAGTCGCAGTTCATCATCATCACCCACAACAAGCGCACGGTATCCGCAGCGCAGGCGATTTACGGCGTGACGATGGAGGAACGCGGCGTTTCGAAGACCGTGTCGATGCGTTTCAACCACGACCGGGGCGAAGCCGAGGCCCACACCCAAAACATCGCGGAAGCAGTCACCCGCGCCAAGGCCTGAGCCTTCGATCCCCATGGGCCTCCGCGCCACCCGCATCAAGTTCATTTGGGGAGCCTCCAGAGTCATCATCGCGCGCTGGCGCTTCGGGCTCTAGGGCTACTACGAACGCAAGGAAGGCCACCCGGACTCCGGACTCGCGATCAGCGTGCGGGGCATCCTGATCCTGCTGCTGTTTGCAATGGTCACCGCTTATGTCGGCGGCGCGACCGCCATTTACCTTTGGCTCGACCGGCGGCCGCCGAATTACGTGACGTATACCGACGTCCTGCTGCTGCCGGTCCGTCGGGACGAAGTTCGGGCCAAGCGCGGGCAAGCCTACCTTGATGCCGGAATTGAGGCAATGAAGCAGCAGCGTTGGCGCGAAGGCGAGATGCAGCTGCGACTGGGCTTGTCGCGTTACCCGCAGTCGCTGCCGGCCCGGTTGGCGCTGGCCGAGTTCTATTTCCTGATCCAGCAGAATGACCGTGCGCTGACTGTCCTGGCCGAGGGCATGGAAGCCGTGCCCGGTTACCCGGGTCGCCGTTATTTGACGAACTACTTTACGATTGCCGGCCAAGGCCAGAATACCGGGGCAATCATTGACGCCTACGTGCGTCTCGATATCGTCGAAGTGGCGTTGCCGCGCGAGGGCGCGAAGGAGCAGCCGGTGGTGCGGCATTTCGCCAACGTGCCCCTGTTCCCGAAAGACTTCCGCCCCGGTTGCTGAAGGAACGGTGGGCGCGCCGGTCCCTCAGCGCGCAGCTTGGATGCTCGCGCATTCCGGCGCGCGTCCTGCTTCGCCCCGGGGGTGAATATGACCACCAATTCCCTTGCTTGCGCCCGCGCCGGTTCGCGAGAGTGTGTGCTCCATGGCTGATTCCCAGCGTCATCCTTTTCTCCACGGGCTGAGCAAGCATCGCGGCGCGCCGCCCACGGTCGTCGTGATCTTCGGCGCCTCCGGCGACCTGACCGCCCGCAAGCTCATCCCCGCGGTCTACAACCTCGGCGTGGACAACCTGCTGCCGACGGACTTCCACCTCGTCGGTTACGGCCGCAAGGAAATCCCGGACGACGAGTTCCGCACGCTGGCGGCGGACGCGATCAAGGAGTTTTCCCGACGTGAGCTCGACGACGAGGTCTGGGGTCGGATTGCGGGCAACACCACTTACGTCGCCGGCGGCTATGACGACCCGGAGGCATTTGTGCGTCTCGCCGATCACATCGCGAAGATCGAGCGGCAAGTCGGCCGCGACGTGCAGGCGCTGTTTTATATTTCCACCCCGCCGTCCGTCTTCGCGCCCATCCTGCGCAACCTCGGTGCCTCAGGCCTTGCCGGCAAGCATCTCGGCCAGCCGCATCACGCCAAGGTGATCATCGAAAAGCCCTTCGGCCGTGATCTCGCCTCGGCCCGCGAACTCAACGGCACGATCCGGTCCGTCTTCGAGGAGCATCAGGTCTACCGCATCGACCACTACCTCGGGAAGGAGACCGTGCAGGACCTGCTGGTGCAGCGTTTCTCCAACGCCATTTTCGAGCCGCTGTGGAACCGCAACTTCATTGACAGCGTGCAGATCACGGTGGCGGAGGAAGTCGGCGTCGGCACCCGCGGCGGCTACTACGAGCAGAGCGGCGCGCTCCGCGACATGATCCAAAACCACACCATGCAGCTGCTCGCCCTCACGGCGAGGGAGCCGCCGGTGTCGCTCGACGCGGAGTCGATCCGCGACGAGAAGGTGAAACTGCTCAAGGCCATCCAGCCGCTGCGGCTCGGTCCCGACGGCGACGTCGCCCGCGCGCAATACGCCGCCGGCATGATCGGAGGCAAACCGGCCCAAGGCTATCTCGAGGAGGAAGGCATTGCCGCCGAGTCCAAGGCCGAGACCTACGCCGCGCTGCGGCTCTCGATCAACAACTGGCGCTGGCAGGGCGTGCCGTTTTACCTGCGCTCCGGCAAGCGCATGGCCCGCCGCGTTTCCGAGATCGCGATCAATTTCAAACGCCCGCCCGGCACGCTGTTTGCCGAGAGCGAGAAGTTCAATCTCGCGGGCAACACCCTCGCTTTTCAGATCCAGCCCGACGAAGGCCTGAGCCTCATCCTCAACGCCAAGATCCCCGGCCTCGAGACGCGCACGCAGCCGGTGAAGATGAATTTTCGCTACGCCACGACCTTTGGCTCTAATACGCCGGAGGCCTACGAGCGCCTCGTGCTCGACGCCATGATTGGTGACGGCACGCTCTTCATCCGCGGTGACGAGGCCGAGACCTCGTGGAAACTGTGCACGCCTTTGTTGGAATCGTGGTCCGACGCCGGCCGCAAAGGCATGGACAGCTACCCCGCGGGCTCATGGGGGCCGGCCAGTGCCGACGCCCTTCTGGCCAAGAATCAGCATCACTGGCGCCAGCCCTGACCATGCCCTCCGTCTTTGCAGTTTTGCCGGGCCTAGAGGTGCCCGTCAGCGATATCTCCAAGAGCCTCGCCGGCATGTGGAGCGCGGAGGACGCCTCCGGCCCCGCGCCGGAAGAGGTCAAGGCCACGCAGGTGAATTTCGTGCTGCACCTAGGCCTGCAAACAACCGCCGGGGATGCAGCCGCGCAGTTTCAAACCGTGGTGCGCTTCTCGCGTCGCTATCCGAGCCGCATCGTCGTGCTCTGTCCGCAGTCGGAGGACGAGGACAAGGGCGGAATGGAGATGCGTGCCAAGATCTACGGCGAATGCCACTTTGGAAAATCGAAATCCGACAAGCGCTGCGTGGAGTTTGTCATGTTGAACTACTCCCGCGGGGCACGCGGATTCCTGGAAAATCAGGTTTCAATCTGCCTCTCGACGGACCTGCCGCTTTATTATTGGGCGCATCGCTTTTCCGCCAGCGCCAAGCTGGCCGACTACCGTTTCCTGCTCAGCCGCGCCAAACGCGTGCTGCTCGACAGTGCGATCGCCCCGGCCGACGCTTTCAGCTATCCGTGGCCGAATCCCGTGGCGTTGCGCGACTTGGTTTATTCGCGATTGCTGCCGGTGCGCCAGACCGTCGGCCAGTTTCTGGCCGGATTTGCGCCTGAGCTGGTGATCGATGGTTTGGAGACGGTTACCGTGACGCACGCCCCGGCGCTGGCCGCCGAGGGTCGGGTAATCACTGGTTGGCTGGGCCGCCGGCTCGCCGCGTGTGCGGTGGGCAAGGTCGAGTTTATTTCGGTGGAGGGTGCAGAGCGCACGCTGGCGATTGAGTTTGCCTATGCGAAATCCGGTAAATTCTTCCGCTGGGAAGGCGACTTTGGCACGGGCCACGCACATTTTACCGCGAAGTTGGGTGAAGCCGAGACACGGTTGGCCGCGAATGTGAGCCTGCTCGCGCCCGAGATGGCGTTGAGCGAGGCGATGTTTTTCTAAGTCGGAAGGCCGGCGTCTCGCCGGCTGTTTCCCCATCGACCAACCGCGGGCCTCACGCCAGCCTCGGCCTCATGAAAACCAAGGCACGCGTGACCGGACTCGGCGGGGTATTTTCAAGGCAAAGAACCCCGCGAAATTGGGCGAGTGGTATCAGAAGCATTTGGGTCTCCCGATCAATCCGTCGTGGGGCGGGTGCAGCTTTGAATGGCGCGACACGGCTGATGCCGACCTTCCCGGGATGACGGTGTGGAGTCTCTTTGCCGCCGACACGAAGTATTTCGGCCGCGGCAAACAGGTGCACATGTTGAACTACCGCGTGAAGAATTTGCAGCGCGTGCTCGCCGCCCCCAAAAAGGAGGGCGTCTGGGGTGAACCGAAAATCGAGGAATCCGAGTCCGGCAAATTCGGTTGGATCAAGGATGGCGAGGGCAACCGCGTCGAACTCTGGCAGCCGCCGAAGGGGATGTGAGATTCTTCAATCCGCGGCGGTGAGCACCGCGTAGCTGCGCTTGCCCTTGCGGAGCAGGAGATACTTGCCGAACAACAGGTCGGCGGCGGTGACGGCCCGCGCGTTGTCGGGTGACTTGACGTTGTTCACATAGATG
>JAPOIC010000206.1 GCA_029979145.1 Opitutaceae bacterium | reverse complement strand
GTCGCAGAAAAGGTCGTCGCCGAGGTTTGAGGTGAAGGTGTGCAGGTCGAGGATCGGGACGCCGGCGGCGCGCATGATGGCGTCGGCGATGGCGTTGTAGGCGTCGAGGTCGGCGCGGTCGCATGGGCGCGACGGTGGCGATGATGGCGCTAAGGTTTTCGGCGTAATGCTCGGGCGTGACCTGTTCCGTGCGCGTCTGCGGATCCGTGCGGATGTCGTGCAGGCCGCAGTTGACGAGGAGAACGTCGGCATCAATTCCGCCGGCGCGCGCCTTGGCTTGGAGAAACGCCAGCACGCGGGCGGAGTCGCCGCCGTTGGCACCGGTGGGGTTGTCGAGGTTGAGCAGAGCCTGGTCTTCGCCCTCCTTGCGCGCGTAATCCATCACTCCGCGCAGGTGCTCGCGCAGGAACGGTCCGTAGTGGATCGAGATGCTGTCGCCGAGGACGTAGACCTTGGGCCGCGTGCTCATTCCGTGGTAACGAAGAAGGGTTGGGTCCATGCCGAGCGGCCGCCGCGGCCGAGGCAGGTGAAGCGGACGTAGCGGGCGTTGGCCGGAACCTCGACCTCGAGCGAGGTGGCCTCGACGTTGGCGAACTCCCGGCCGACTTGTTGGTAGGCGATGATGCGGCCGGCGTCAGGACTTTCTACGCGGATGCGACTTCCTTCCACGGCGATGGTTTCGATCGTCACACCAGTCGAGGCGTAGAAGCAGCCGCGGCGCAGGGCATCGACGATGCCGGCGGGGGTGCGGTCGGTGGTGCCGACCATGTTCCACGCGAGACCCATGTCCTCGACCGGCAAGTGGCAGTCGTCGTTGGCGAAGCCCCAGACGCGCCGACCGCGAGCGAGCAGGCGGTCCCACTTGTCGCAGGCGTCGGGTGCGCCATCGAGCCGACCGATGGTGCCGTTGAAAATCTCGAGGCCGACATAACCTTGCCACGCATCGAGTTGCTCGAAGGGGCAGTGGTTGAAGTCGTGCTCCCAGTTCGGGTGGTTGACGACAATGAAGCCCGTGCCGGCGTTGACCTCGTTGATCACCTGCTGCCGGTCGGCGTGCGGCGCGACGAATTTATCCGCGCCCACGTGCAACAAGTGCGAGCCGTGGCGCGTGATTTCGTTGCCGGGCAGAAGGATCAAGCCGTGGGCGTCGAGCTTCGCGTAGTCCGCGGCATCAGTCAGGATGTCGTGGTCGCTAATGGCGAGGAAATCGTAGCCGCGCGCGGCGTAGTCGGCGATGACCTTTTGGATCGGCTGGCGGCCGTCGCTCGCGGTCGTGTGGGTGTGGAGGTTGCCGCGCAGCCAGGGGCCGGCCGGCGCGTTGAGGTAGGGGTTGGCGATCGTCAAAGCGTTTCCTTGATGCCACGTCGCTGACAGAGGTCGAGCCGTGAGGACCGGAGTGACAAATTTGTCACGGGGGCCTGACCGCGGCTAGGGCGCCGCGGCACCATTTCGGAATGCGCGGGGGTGGACGGGGTTAACGGAGGCGGTCGGCGCAGTTCGTGAGGATGACGTCGATGCCGCGTTCGGCGTAAGCGCGGGCTTCGGCCGGGTCGTCGGACCAGAAGAGGTTGCAGATCAAGCCGGTGTCGTGGGCGGAGCGGATCGCGTCGTCGCTAACGGTGCGAAAAAATTGGATGCGGCGGCAGTCGTGGTGCAGCGCGGTCGCAAGGCAGGCGGTTTCGTCGGCTTGGTTAACGAGGCAAGCGCGGGCGATTTCGGGGGCGTAGTCGCGGGCGGCGGCGAGGGCGGTTTCGGTCTCGAGCGCGAGGTAGGCGTTTTCGGTCAGGCCACCGGCGCGGAGCAGGTCGCAGATCGTGCGAACGTGCGCCTGTTCCCCGGGCTGGGATTTCAAGTGGATGTTCAGTGTCGCGCGTCCGGCGGCCAGGTCGAGGACCTCCTCAAAGCGCGGCAGGCGGGTGCCGCGCCACTGGTCATCATAGGGTGAGCCGGCGTCGAGTGCCGACAGGGTCGCCCAATCCAGCTCCGCGATGATGCCGTAGCCGTTGGTGGTGCGGTCGACCATGGCGTCGTGGCAGACGGCGAACACGCCGTCGCGCGTGGCGCGGAGGTCGAATTCGATCTCGTCCGCCCCGGCGGCAATGGCCGCGGCGAACGCGGGCAGCGTGTTTTCCGGGTGGCTCAAACTGAGCCCGCGGTGGGCGCACAATTTCGCTAAGGGCATCGCACCCGCCAGCCAAGGCCGGGCGCGGTGACCTGTCACGAACGCAATGGCCTCAGATCACGAAATCCGCGTCGTCGGGCTTCACGACGGCCTTGGGCGGGAGGAGCATGCCGGCGGCGACGGTGGCGTGGGTGCCGGGCTCGATCAGGATGAAGGAGCCGGTGAGCCGGTTCGTGTGGTAGCCGTCGTAGACGAGTGGCTTGGCCGTGCGCAGGCGGATCTCGCCGAGGTCGTTGAGCTCCAGTCCGGCGGGTGCCGGGCCGGGCTCGAGCGTGGCGATGTCGATGCGGTGCGTGATCTCGGTGACGACGGCCTGAGTCGTGAGCGACGTGTGCTTGAGGAGAAACTTGCGACCCGGGGTGAGCGCGCGCGGGTGCATCCAGCAGAGCTTGGCGGCGAGGTCGGCGCCGGCGCCGGGCAGGTCTTCGAGGCCGATGATCATCTGGCCACGGCTGACGTCGACATCGTGCTCGAGCAACAGCGTGACAGACTGCGGGCAGAAGGCCTCATCGACCGGACCATCGAGGGTGTGGATCTGCTGCACGCGCGTGGTGATGCCCCCGGGCAGGACCATGACTTGCTGGCCGGGGCGGACGATGCCGCCGGCGATCTGGCCGCTGACGCCGCGGAAGTCGTGGAGCGTCGGATCATCGGGCCGGTTGGGCCGGTTGACCCACTGCACGGGAAAGCGCAGGCCCTGGAGATTCCAGTCGCTGGCGATGTGCACCGTCTCAAGGTGACCGAGCAGCGACGGGCCTGAATACCACGGCGTCTTGTCCGAGAGCGTCACGACGTTGTCGCCGTTGAGCGCGCTGATCGGGATGAATTTTACGTCCTTGATGCCGAGGCGCGGTAGGAACGTTTCGAACTCGGCGCGGATTTCGTTGAAGCGCGCCTCGGACCAGCCGACGAGGTCCATCTTGTTGACGGCCACGACGAGGTGGGGAATGCGCAACAGCGAGGCAATGCAAGTGTGGCGGCGGCTCTGCTCGATCACGCCGGCGCGGGCGTCGACGAGCACGATGGACAAGTTCGCCGTGGAGGCGCCCGTCACCATGTTGCGCGTGTATTGGACGTGCCCCGGGGTGTCGGAGATGATGAACTTGCGGCGCGGCGTGGCGAAGTAGCGGTAGGCCACGTCGATCGTGATGCCCTGCTCGCGTTCGGCGCGGAGGCCGTCGGTCAGGTTGGCGAGATTGATCTGGCCGCCGCCGGTGAGGTCGGCGGAACGCTCCAGCGCCTCAAGCTGGTCCTCCATGATCGACTTGGAATCGTAGAGGAGGCGGCCGATGAGCGTGGACTTGCCGTCGTCGACGCTGCCGCAGGTGTTGAAGCGGAGCAGATCGACGGGCGGGACCGAGTGGTCGGTGGCGGCGGATTCAGCAGGCGAAAGGGTGGAGACTTCGGACATCGCGAAAAATAGAAACGGGAAAATGGGTTAGGTCAGGAAATCAGGAGTTTTTAACCACGAATGGACACGAATTCACACGAATTGGGAAAAGCGATGAACCACAGGTTGACACAGGCACGGATAGATTGAGGCCGAGCTTTGAATCAGCGCCCATTAGCGCGAATTAGCGGTTTAATAGGTTTGGAATTCATTCGTGTGAATTCGTGTCCATTCGTGGTTAACAGTCTTAGAAATACCCCTGCTTTTTGCGGTCTTCCATCGCGGCCTCGGAGGCGCGGTCGTCGGCGCGGGAGCCGCGCTCGGTGACGCGCGCGGCGGCGATCTCGGCGAGGATGTCATCCACCTCGTCGGCGGGTGACTCGATCATGCCGGTGCTGATGATGTCGCCGATGGTGCGGACACGGACGTTGAGCTCGCGCACTTCCTCGGAGGGCTTGGGCGGGAGCAGGTCGG
>JAPOIC010000117.1 GCA_029979145.1 Opitutaceae bacterium | reverse complement strand
TCCGGGGTGATCTTCCACGTGCCCGCGCGCAGCCGGGCGTCGAGCGCCGGCAGGTGGCGCGCCAAGGCCACGGCCATTGACACGGCATGCTCCGCCACCTCGTGCACGCCGTAATCGGGAACGTTGCACACGGGGATGCCCCGGGCCTTGGCAGCGGCGATGTCGACGTTGTCGTAGCCGATGCCGTAGCGGACGATGACCTTGCAGCGCGTCAGCGCCCCAATCACTACGGCGTTCACCGGCGCCCATTGCACGAGCAGCGCGTCGGCGTCCTTTGCCGCGGCCAACACCTCTTCGGGCGTCTTGCATTGCGCGACGACGAGCTCACCACCGGCGGCGGTGATGACATCCTCCTCGTGGCGGAGATTGGGGAAACCGTGATCGGTAATGACTACGCGGAACTGACTCATGAATGGTGGGTGGGTGGTGGTAATGTAGGGCGGGGTCGCTGACCCCGCCGCGGGGATGGGTGCTAGGCGAAGGCGGGGGCGGCGACCCCGCCCTACAAAAGAATGCTACTTGCTGCCGGCGATCTTTGTGGTTTGGCCGAGACCTTCGGGGCCCATGCCGTTGTAGCCACCGTCGACCGGCAGGTCGGTGCCGGTGACAAACGACGCGTCGTCGCTGAGCAGGAAGAGCGCGGGGCCGGCCATCTCGACCGGGTGACCCATGCGGGCGAGCATGTGATACTGGCCCCAGATCGGGTCGAACTTCGCCCGGTCGCCGCCAGCGGCCTTGTCGACTTCCCGCGTCCAAATCCAGCCGGGGCTGATGCTGTTGACGCGGATCTTGTCCGGCGCGAGGTCCAGCGCCGCGCAGCGCGTCAGCTGGGTGACGGCGCCCTTCGACATGTTGTAGGTCCAGCGGTTGGGCTGGGCGACCCAGGAGGAAATGCTCGAGACATTCACCACCGCGCCTCCGCCCACTTTCTTCATGTGCTCAGACGCCAGCTGGATCATCAGGGCAAAGCCCAGCGGCCCGACATCGAAGGAGTAGTGAAAATCCGCCCGCGTGGCGTCGAGGCCCTTGGCGATAAACGAAAACGCATTGTTCACGAGGTAATCCAGTCGGCCGAATTGCGCGACAGTATCGCCGACGAGTTTCCGACAGAAAGCTTCGTCGCTCATGTCCCCAGCGATGATCAGGGGCGAGAATCCGGCGGCCGCGAACGCTGCGCGGCCCTCGGCCGCGTCGTTGGGCAGGCAGCTCACGGCCACCTGTGCGCCTTCGCGCGGCAGCTCGAGCGCAATGGCGTGGCCGATGCCGTTGGTGCCGCCGGTCACGATGGCGGCCTTGCCTTTGAAGCGATCAGTAACGGGTTGGCGGGTCGGGGAAGTGCTCATGGGGTAATCGGGGAAGCTCAGGGGCAGATCACGGCTTTGATGTCGTTGCCCTTGGCGGCGAGCATGCGACGGAATGCGGTCACGCCCTCGCTCAGCGGGAAACGCTGCACCCACGAAAGGGCGTCGACCTTGCCCGCGGCCATCAGGTCGAGGGACAATTTCAATTCTTCGATCGTGGCCGCGTAGGTGCCGAGCACCTGCTTCTCGGGCAACGTGATGCCGTAGGAGTCAAAGGTCATGCTGTTCTCGTGCAGGCCGATCCAAACGCTCGCGCCGCCGGGGCGGATGGCATCGAGCGACGTGCGCTTGGTCAGGCCGGAACCCACGGCGTCGACGCTCAGGTCCGCGCCCTCGCCGGCCGTCTCTTCCATGATGACCTTGGTCACGTCTTCCTCGCGCGGATTGATCACGCGCACCGCGCCGAGCTTTTTCGCCACCGCGAGTCGTTCCGGGCTGAGGTCGGCCACGTAGACATTGGCGCCGCGCAGGACCTGCAGCGCCTGCTGGCAGAAAAGACCGATCGGGCCCGCGCCGATCACCAACGCCGTGTTGCCCGGCAAGTGCTTGCTCACGCGCACCACGTGCACGCCGTTCGCCATCGGCTCGGCCAGCGCGGCGGCCTCCGCCGGCAGGCCTTCCGGCCAGGGGATGAGGCAGCGCGCGGGCACGTTGACATACTCCGCAAACGCGCCGGGGCGATGCATGCCGAAAATCTGCCGCGTCGCACACAGGTGGGTGTCGCCGCGATCGCAGCGCACGCACTTGCCGCAGGGCACGAGCGAATTGCTCACCACCCGCGCGCCGACGGCCCAGTCCTTCACCGCGCTGCCCGCCTCGGCGATCACGCCGCAAAACTCGTGGCCCATCACCAACGGCGGCGGCCGGCGCGGGCTGTGGTTCTTGACCGACTCCAACTCGCTGCCGCACAGGCCGCAGGCGGCGACCTTGATTTTTACCTCGTCCGGCTTGGGCGCGACATCCTCGACGTCGCGAATCTCCAACTGGTCAAAGGCGGGATAATACAGGGCTTGCATCGTAAGAAAACGGGGGTGCCGCCCGCAGGCGGGAAAAGCAAGGGATGTTCACCATGAACATTCGGCGGTTCAAGCCCCCGCATCGCACTCCAACAGTTTCCAACTGTAGAGCTGCATGCGCGGGAGGTGGAACGGGCCTTTGTAGGTGCCGCCCTTGAGATGCGAGGTCGGGCGGCCGGCGCGGTCGAGGTAGCCGAACCACTCGCCGTGCTCCGGATCGGCGAAGTGCGCGTGCGCCCAGTCGTGCACCTGGCCGTACCAGTCAAGATACTTGGGGTCGCGCGTGAGCGTCCATGCCAGCAGCGTCGCGATCACCGCCTCGTTGTGCGGCCACCAGAACTTCATGTGGTGCCAATACTCCTGCACCGGCCGGCCTTGCACGTCGGTGTTGTAGAGCAGGCCGCCGAATTCCCGGTCCCAGCCGCGCGCCCACATCCAGTTGAGAATCGTGCACCCGAGTTTCACCAGCCGCGCATCACCGCCGCGCAGCTTGGCCTCGTGCAAAATGAACCACGCCGCCTCGATGGCATGACCGGGGTTGAGCTGGCGGCCCTCGAAATGATCGATAAGCGAGCCATCTGGCGCGACGACCTCCAGCAACGCCTGCAAATCCGGCTTCAGAAAATCGCACTCGATTTCCGTGATCGCGCGGTCGATCCACTGCGTGCACGTCGCGCCTGTCACGCTGCGCTCACCCAAAAGCGCGCGCAACTCTTGCGCCGTGACGAGCGCGATCATAAGCGGCGCCAGGCCTTTGGCCGGACGCGTCTCCAGTTCCGTCTTCGGCGGCATCACGCCGGGCGTGAAACTGTGGTGCAGGTAAACCTCCCAGGCGCGCCACGCATCGTCGGCGTAGGTCAAGTCATCCGTCAGCTTGGCACACGCCGCGAACGCGATCGCGGCAAACGACTCGCTGAACACATACCGGCGCATCCGCAGCGGTCGACCTTCGCGGGTAAGCGTGAAATACATTTTCCCCTCCGGCCCGCGCGCATGCCGGCGCAAAAACTCCACGCAGGACAACGCCACCTCGCGCCACTCGTCGCGCACTTCGCCTTGCAGGCAGGCCATCGCAAACATCCAGCCGGCGCGGCCCTGAAACCACACGGCCTTGTCGTCGTCGATCAGCGTGCCATCGCGGTCGAGGCCGGTGAGCATGCCACCGTGCTTCCGGTCCCAGCCGTGACGGACCCAGAACGGCAGGACGTCGTGCAGCAGACCGTCACGGTAACAGTGAATGAGCGCATCGCGGCGCACGGGCGAAAGCATGCCACCAGTTTGCAGCGCATCGAGGATTGTCCAACCGCATTGTGTCATGGGTGAACGTTCATGCGGGTTGGGGCTTGTGTCTTGCGACGCTGCGCGCTTCGCAGTCAGGTTCATCGTTCTCATGAACAATCCTGTCGCCTCCTCCAGCGCCCCCGCGGTGCACCGCATCACTTTCCCCGCCAAGGCCCATCCCGCCGAGCAAACCGCCGCCGCCGAGCTTGCGCGCCTTACCGGCGCCACGGCCAAGGCCGCGAGCCGACCCGGCGCGGAGTTCAACGTCGCCCTTGCCGACCGCAACTGGGTGCCCGCCGCCGCCAAGGCCGCGAAGGATCACGCGAGCTGGATCTGGCTGCGCGTCGACGACCACGGTGCCGGCGGAATCATCGCCACCGAAGGCTCTGGGCTCTTTGCCGGGGCACGCCTGCTGGCGCACGGGCTCACGGGCGCCACGCGCGAAAAACTCGCCGCCGGCCTTCTGCTGCCGCGCAGCTTCGCGATGAACCGCCCGATCTGGGACGGCTCATTCGCGCAATACTGGAAGTCCAACCGCGGATTCTCGCCCGAGCACTACGCGGCCACGCTGGCCGAAGCGGGTTTCACGCACCTCGAGATCAACAGTCTGCACACGCATTTCCCCTACGAGGACTCCGTGCCCGGCGAATACTACTCGCAGTTCTATACCTACTGCCCGGGTTTCAATCACTTCATCGACACCCCGCTGACGCGCGGCATCTGGCCGGCGCAATACCTCGACGCCAACCGCGAGCGCCTGCGCGACCTCGCCACGCTTGGCCGCAAGTTCGGTCTCAAGTCCAGCGTCTGCCTCTACGAGCCGCGCTCCATGCCAGAGCGCTTCTTCCAGCGCTACCCCACCCTGCGCGGCGCGCGCATCGACCACCCCTTCCGCTCCCGCCTGCCGCGCTACACCATGGCGCAGGACCACCCCGTCACGCTCAAGCACTACCGGCTCGCGACGCAGGCGTTGATGCAGGCCGTGCCGGATCTCGACGCTATGTCGATCTGGACTAACGACTCCGGCGGCGGCTTCGAGCACACCGCCTCGCTCTACGTCGGCCGCAACGGCGGACCGTTCATGATCCGCGAGTGGCGCAGCCACGACAAGATCGCCGAGGCCTCCGGCAAGAGCATCGGCAAATTCCTCCGCAACGTTCGCGAAGCCGCGGCCGAGGTTAACCCCGACTTCAAGCTCAGCCTGCGCATCGAGCCGTTCAAGGCGGAGCACGACCACCTCAAGGCCGAGCTCGGCCGCGGCGTGCACTGGGAAGGTCCGTCGATGCTGGCGCGCGGGTATTCGCTGCCCTACAGCCACCCGCAATACGCCGACCAGCTCGGCGTCGCCGGCGGCATGTTCCATTGCCAGATCGACGAGCGCGAAAAGCCCGAGCTCGCCAAGGAGCGCTCGCAGGGCGTGAACCCGATCCTCACCTACTCCCCCGGCCCGGTGTGGAATCAGGAGCCGCTCATCGGCATCCCGTGGCCGCGCATGATCCATGCGCGCCTGACCCAGCTTAAAGGTATCGGCGCCGATCTCGTCAGCGCCATGGGTGGACTCGCCAACACCTCCGCCTCTCCCTACTGGCCGAACCCCGCCGCGATTCGTGCCGCGCAATTCACCCCGGAGCGCAGCATCGACGACGTGCTGGCCGACGAAGCCGTGCGCTTCGCCGGCACGAAACACGGCCCCGCGCTCGCGAAGGCTTGGGCACTGTTTGAGGAAGCCGTCACGTGGCAACCGATCGTCCCGCTCTTTTGCGGTTTCGGTTTCTGCTGGCAGCGCACCTGGGACCGCCCGCTCGTGCCCGACATCGAGGCGATTCCGGAGGCCGAGCGCTTTTACTACGAGCGCCACGGCTGCTTCCAACACAACAACCCCGGCCGCATCGACCTCGGCAAGGATGTGCTCTTCAACCTCATTCCGCGCGAAGCCGCCGACAAGATGGTGCCGCGCTTCGACAAGAACCTGCTCCCGCGAATCGCGAAGGCCGAGAAATTCGTCGCCGGCGTGCTCGCCAAGTGCGGCGACGATGCCGCCGCGACCGCCGTGTTCACCGACCTGCGCGACCGCCTGCGCGGCTACCGCCACTGGGCCACGACGCTCCGCAGCGTCGCCGCGTGGTGCTCCGGCGTCTACGGCTACCTCGCCAGCAAGACCACCGCGCAGAAGAAAAAGCACGAGCGTTTCCTGCAGTCCGCCATCGAGCTGGAACTGGCGAACGCCCGCGGCTTCCTCGAGCACTTCGAAAACTCGCCCACCGAGTTCATGGTCGTTTCGGGCACCGGCGAAACCACCTTCATCTACGGCAAGAACCTCGGCGACCACGTGCGCAACAAGATCCGGCTCATGGAAAAATACCGGCACAAAAAACCGCGCATCGACACCGACATCCTCTGGCGCCCCGCCCCCGGCCAACCCTGGCCGGAAGGGTTCTGAGATAACCGCAATGATCGCCAAGTTCGCGAAGCTGGAGCCGGGGATCTAAACTGGAGCCAGGGCGCCCTCGCCCCTGAAAACGCGGCAAGGGCGCCGCGTCCCCATGCCGCCAACCGTGGTCGGGGGATTCCGAGCTTTATAGAGAGCTTGGAGTTAGCCACGAAGACACAAAGGGCACGAAGCCAAACCTTTCCGCTGGCGAGCCCGGGCCTCTGATCTTCGTGCCCTTCGTGTCTTCGTGGTAAAAACACTCCATGCCCTCCCCGGTTGGTCGCGGGGCGAGAAAACTGGTCAATAAACACCAGATTTACGCGAGGGGCTTGCGCCCTGAAAACAAGCGGCTCAGGCCGGGTTACTTACCTTTAATGAGCACTGAAAGCACCCCAATCCTCGCTGCGCTCAACGTCCGCAGC
>JAPOIC010000042.1 GCA_029979145.1 Opitutaceae bacterium | reverse complement strand
TGGGGTCGATGCCGCGCGGCTTGATCTGTGGGCTGGCGCCGAGGGCGACGACGATCTCGTTTTGCCCGGCGGTGTTGACCAGAATTCCCGCGGTGCCGGTGGCGTGTTTCGGTTTCGCGATGAAGTGCGCGGTGATGCCCTCGGCGGCGTAGAACTTCGCCGCCTCGTTGGCGAACGCGTCCGCGCCCACCGCGCCGATGAACGCCGTCGGCACGCCGGTGCGGCCCGCGGCGACGGCCTGGTTGGAACCCTTGCCGCCGGGGCCGGCGGCGAAGGTGCCGACGGTGGTCTGGCCGGGCGAGGGGAATTGCGGACAAAAGAAAGTCAGGTCCTGCACGAAGCTGCCGACGACGACGACTTGGGGGGAGCGGGGCATGAGGGCAGGGGATGGCCGAAAACCGCCGGCGGGGCAATCCCGCCCTGATCCGTGACTGCCGCCGTTCCTGTGGTCTCTCGACCGCTGGTCCAAATGGCGCCGACTCCCCCGGCCGGCCGGGTAGGTTCGGCTGGCCTCCACCGGCGCAACCACCATCCTAGCCGCACCCGATGAATGCTTCCCCCACGTGTTCCAACCGCCAGGACAAGCTCTATGTCCTCGCGCAGATCGTTGGCTGGGTGGGGTTCACTCTGGTGTGCATCGGCCTCGCGCAGCTCAACAAAGGCATCACCTTTGGGCTGCTCTGCATTTTTGTCTGCAGCAACGCGATCGGCTGGCTCCTGACCCACCTTTACCGGATGTGGATTCACCGGCGCGGCTGGAAGCACCTCAACTGGCCGGCGCTCCTGCCCCGCGTCGCCGTTGCGATCATGCTCCTCTCGGTGTTGTGGGCCTTGCTCGACCGTCCGCTCTACATGGTCGTCGACCTCGACATGAAGGAGATCAAGGCGACCGAGACGGTGCGTTTCGTCTACTCGGTGTTCAACGGCGTGTGGATCCTGCTGCTGTGGTCGCTGCTTTATTTCGGCTACAATATCGCGGATCGGTTCCGTCGCTCCGAGCTTGAGCGCGTCCACCTGCAGGCCACCTTGAAGGACGCGGAACTGCGGGCGCTCAAGTCGCAGGTGAATCCCCATTTCATTTTCAACGCCCTCAATTCCCTGCGGGCCCTGATTCAGGAGGATCCGCCGCGCGCGCGGCAGGCCGTGACCCAGCTGGCGAATTTGCTCCGCTATTCGTTGCAGAGCGGCCAGCTGGAGACCGTGCCGTTTGAAGACGAGCTGCGCGTGATCAACGACTACCTCGCGCTGGAGCAGGTGCGCCACGAGGAACGCCTGCGCCTGCGGCTCGACGTCGACCCGGCGGCGTTGCAGTTTTTCCTGCCGCCCATGCTGCTGCAGACGCTCGTCGAGAACGCGGTGAAATACGGCATTTCGAAACTGCCCGAGGGCGGCGAGGTCGCGATCATTGCGCGCTGTGAAAACGACGAACTGGTGCTGCAGGTCACGAATCCCGGCACCCTCCCCGAGTCCTCCTCCCGCCAACCCATGAGCACGGGCTTGGGCCTGCGCAACGCCGCCGAGCGCCTGCGCCTGCTGTGCGGCGAGCAAGCCAGCCTGAACTTGCGCGCCGAGGATCACGGCGTGGTGGTGGCCGAGGCGCGGATTCCGCGGAGCAACACCAAGGCCGCGGACCTGGTCACGGCATGAAGGCGCTGTTGATCGACGACGAACGCCTGGCGCGCAACGAACTGCGCCGGTTGCTGGAGTCGTTTCCGGACATCGAGGTGGGGGACGAGGCTGTCAACGCCGAGCAGGCCCGCGAAAAAATCTCCGCGCTCAAGCCCGACCTGCTTTTTCTCGACGTGCAGATGCCGGGCGAAAGCGGCATGGACCTGCTCGCCTCGTTGGAACCGCCGGTGCCACAGGTGATATTCACCACCGCGTTCGACGAGTTCGCGGTCAAGGCTTTCGAGCTGAATGCGCTCGACTACCTGCTCAAGCCCGTAGACCCGGCGCGCCTCGCTTCGGCTATCGACCGCTTGAAGGAAAAATCCGGCGCGGCCCCGGCCGCGACCGAGGCTCCCGCGCCGCTCTTGGAATCCGACAAGGTTTTTGTCCGCGAGGGCGACCGGTGTTGGTTTGTCGAGGTGCGCAACATCCGCCTGCTCGAAAGCGAGGGCAACTACACGCGCGTGCACTTCGACGACGCGCAGCCGCAGCTCTTCCGCTCGCTCATCGCCATGGAGGCGCGGCTCAATTCGCGGATGTTTTTTCGCGCCAACCGCCGACAGATCATCAATCTTTCGTGGATTGAGAAAATCGAGCCTTGGTTCAGCGGCGGCCTCCTCGTCGAATTGAAGGGCGGGGTGAAGGTCGAGCTGAGCCGCCGGCAGGCCCAGGAATTTCGCGAACGTATGAGCCTCTGATTACTACCATGAACACACCACAAGCCCGTCTCTTTGCCCTGCGCGGTTTTTGCCGCCGGGTGTCCATCCTGGCACTGCCGATCGGTCTCGGCGCCGCGATCGCGGTTTCCAATGACGTGGCCGCGGGCGTCGCCGTTGGCGTCGCCCTTGGGGTCGTTTTCTGGCGCGCCAGCCGTTGACGCCATGATCGAGGCCCGCGCCCTCACCAAGTCCTTCCACGACAAGAAACGCGGCGAGATCCGCGCCGTGGACGGTGTCTCCTTTACCGCGGCCTCCGGCCGCATCTACGGCCTCCTCGGCGCCAACGGCGCGGGCAAGACCACGACGCTGCGCCTGCTGGCCACGTTGCTGAAACCCACCACGGGCACGGCTATCGTCGCCGGGCACGACGTGGTCGCGGCACCCGGCAAGGTGCGGGCGGACGTCGGCTTCCTCGCTGCCAGCACCGCCCTTTACGGCCGGCTCACCGCACGCGAGATGATCGCCTATTTCGGCCGGCTCAACGGCCTCGACGGCACCGCCCTGCGCGATCGCATCAACCTGCTGGCCGACCAGCTCGACATGCACGACTTCCTCGACCGGCGCTGCGACAAGTTCTCCACCGGCATGAAGCAGAAAACCTCGATCGCCCGCACCCTCGTGCACGACCCGGCGGTGATGATTTTCGACGAACCCACGCTCGGCCTCGACGTCATGACCGCGCGCGCGATCGTTAAATTCGTCCGCCAGTGCCGCGACCGCGGCAAGACTGTCATCTATTCCACCCACGTGATGAGTGAGGTGGAAAAACTCTGCGACACCATTGGCATCATCCACGGCGGCCGCCTGGTCGCCGAGGGCACGCTCGACGAACTCCGCACCCGTTTCGGCGAAACCGACATGGAGGAAGTCTTCGTCAAGGCCGTGGGCGGCGAGGCCGCCCTGGAAGCCGCGCTCAAGGAAAGCTCCGCCCGCTGACACCATGAAGGGGAAACATATCTTCACCATTTACACCAAGGAGCTGCGCGACTCGCTGCGCGACCGCCGCACGCTCATTTCGACCATCGTGGTCCCGACCGTCATCATCCCGCTGCTGATCTTCGGCGCGGGTTTCGTGATGAAACGGGTAATCTCCAAAGCCAAGCAGGAGCTGTCGCCCGTGATGATCGTCGGCGGCGAGGATTCGCCGCGGCTCGTGGCCGCACTCAAGGCGAACCCGGAGTTTCGCATCGTGCCGACGACCGATGACTACGGGAACGCCGTCTCGGAAAAGCGCGTGCGCGTGGTGGTCGCCATTCCCGCCGGTTTCGACGCTGCACTCGACACGGGCGAGGCCCCAACCGTGCGCATCCTGCACTACGAGGGCGAGATGAAGTCGGGCCTCGGTCGCCGGCAGGTGGCGAATTTCCTCGAGCATTACCGCTCCGAGCACGTCGCGGGCGTCCTGCGCGAGCGCGGGCTGCCGGAGTCGCTCGTGACGCCGTTCGAGATCAAGTCCGAGAACGTCGCCCCGCCCGAGAAGGTCGGCGGCAACGCCATCGGCGGCTTCGTGCCCTACATGATCATCATCCTGTGCTTCACCGGTGCGATGTATCCGGCGATGGATCTCACCGCCGGCGAAAAGGAGCGCGGCACGATGGAGACGCTGCTTTGCAGTCCGGTCAGCCGGATCAACATCGTGCTCGGCAAGTTCCTCATGGTCGTGACCGCTTCGGCGGCGACGGTGGCCCTCTCCATTTTGATGATGGGCGTAAGCGCGGTAGTGGCGCCGATTGTGCTCGGTGGCGGCGGAGGTGCGGCGGCGGCCGGGGC
Organism: Opitutaceae bacterium; assembly: GCA_029979145.1. Lineage (GTDB taxonomy): Bacteria > Verrucomicrobiota > Verrucomicrobiia > Opitutales > Opitutaceae > Cephaloticoccus. Next base: position 7,608 of record JAPOIC010000042.1, on the reverse strand, counting down.
CGCGGCTGCGGCCAAGTCGGCGACGCCCATGCTGATCGACCCGCTGGGCTTGGTGGGCGTGTTCGCCATGGTCATCCCGGTTGCGGTCCTCTTCGCGGCGGTGCAACTCACGGTCGCGCTCTTTGCCAAGAGCTTCAAGGAGGCGCAAAGCTACGTGTCACCCATGGTGATCGTGGTCTTCCTGCCGGCGATGATGGGCATGCTGCCCGGCGTGGAACTCAGCGTGAAGACCGCGCTCATCCCGATCATGAACATCAGCCTGGTCTGCAAGGAGATGCTCTCGGGTGTCTGGCACTGGCCCTACATCGGGTTGATCTTCGGTTCGTCGGCGGTCTACGCGGCCATCGCGCTGGCCGTCTGCGTGCGAATGTTCAACCGCGAGGACGTGATTTTCCGCGCCTGAGCCGCGCGATCGGTAAAAAAAATCCGAATGGCCCGGCTCCGGCGTAAACGCGCCGTAAAAGCCGGGCCGGGGGGTTGGCGAAGGACCCGTGAAGGCGCTACGCTGGCGGGGTTCCCTCACCACCATGAACACGCCGCACATCTCCTTCCCGCCTTCGCCCCCCGAATTGAAGTTGAAGCGCGCCGCGGAGCGATCCGCTGCCAGTGCCGCCAGTCCCCTTGGGCTTGACGAGGCCCGCCTCGCTGCCGCTTGGGAAAAGCTCCACCGCTCCCGCGCGCTACTTGAAACGGAGCAGGCGCAGATTTGCCAGGAGCGCGCCGCCATGGAGCAGGCCCGGGTCGCCCTGCACCGGCTTGAGGCGGATATCGCGGAGCGCGAGGCCGCCGTGGCGATCGCGGAGGAGCGGTTGCACGCCAAGGATGCGAAACCCAAGAAGCGGCTGGATTTCACCCGCGTGCCCTTCGGGTTTGGTCGCGCCGCCAAATAGGAGGTCGCGGCTGCGCTTCGGTCGCACAATTCCGGCTCGCGGTGCCTGCAACGCGAACGCAGGCTCGCGGGGATGAGCCCGCCCCTGTTCCCCCAGCACGTCATCGCGAAAAAGCGCGACGGCGGCGTCCTCTCCGCCTCGGAGATCCAAGCCTTTGTTCGCGGCGCGACCGACGGCTCCTGGGCGGACTATCAGCTCAGCGCGCTGCTTATGGCGATTTTCCTGCGTGGCATGACGCCAGAGGAAACGGCGGCCTATACCGACGCGATGATGCGCTCCGGCACCGTCGCCGATCTGGCCGTGGTGCCCGGGATCAAGGTCGACAAGCACTCGACCGGCGGCGTCGGCGACAAGGTGTCCATACCGCTTGCGCCCATGGTCGTGGCCTGCGGTGTCCCCGTGCCCATGATCAGCGGCCGCGGCCTCGGGCACAGCGGCGGCACCTTGGACAAGCTCGAGTCGATCCCCGGTTTTCGCACGGATCTTTCGCTGGAGGGCTATTGCGCGCAGGTGGCGCGGATCGGCTGTGCGCTGATCGGCCAGACCAAGGACCTCGCGCCGGCGGACAAGAAGCTCTACGCACTGCGGGATGTCACCGCCACGGTGGAGTGCATCCCGCTGATCTGCGGCTCAATCCTCTCGAAGAAACTGGCCGAAGGCATTGATGCGCTCGTGCTCGACGTGAAGTTTGGCCGCGGCGCGTTTATGAAAACCGAGGCCGAGGCCCGGGAACTGGCGGAAGCGCTGGTGCGCGTGGGCCGGGCCGGTGGCAAGGAAGTGCGCGCGCTGCTGACCGCGATGGACCAGCCGCTGGGGCGCGCCGTGGGCAACGCCTTGGAGGTCGCCGAGTCCATCGCCTGCCTGCGCGGTGAGGGACCTGATGACTTGATGGCAGTGACCGTGGCGCTGGGTGCGCAGATGCTGATGCTCGGCGGCGTGGCGGCGGACGTCACCGAGGCCGAGGCCAAGCTGCACGAAGTTGTGGCCAACGGCCGGGCCCTCGAAAAGTTTCGCGAGATCATCGCAGCCCAAGGCGGCGATCCCGCCGTGATTGACGAACCGGAACGTCTGCCGCGGGCGGCGATCCAGCTGTTGGTGCCCGCGCCGGCCGATGGCATTGTCGCGGATGTCGATGCGATGGAGGTGGCCTTGACCGCGCTCAGTCTGGGGGCGGGCCGGGCCAGGGCGGAGGATACGATCGACCCGGCGGTCGGTGTGGCCGACCTCGTGAAGATCGGCGAGCCAGTTCGGGCGGGCGCGACCCTTTGCACCGTGCATGCCAGTGATGAAGCCAAGGCCCGCGCGGCCGCGGCCCGACTCGCCGGGGCAATCCGGGTGGCGGATGTCCGCCCGCCGGATCCGCGCCTGATTGCCGGGTTGATGGGTTGATCGGTCGGTCCGGCCGGGCGCCTGCCGGCAAGCAGGCAAAAATTGCCCTAAAAAAAACTGAGCCGTTACGGGCGGTTTTGGCGCATTAGACTGTTGAACCCATACGGACCCCCATGTTCATGCCCCACCTGAATCGAGAGGAACGCTATTTTAGGAAACTCATGGAAGCCGACGCCGTGGTGCGGCCCGCGCTGATTCGCGAATGGTGCCGGCGGGACCGCGTGCTGGGGGAGCGCCTGACGCGCATGCTCACGGAATTTCTGCGACCCGAGGACGAATCGGCCGAACGCCGGCGCTCGCATCGGATCGCGGTTTGATCGCAGACAGTTAGGTAGTGGATGAAGACCCGGCTCCTGGGTGGGCCGGGTCTTTCGCTTTCCGGACTCAGGCGCTCTCGAGTTCGGCGAGCCGTGTGGCGGCGGCTTCCCACGCGGCGGTGGCGGCGGTGATCTGGTCGACCACGGCGCTGAGCTCCCGGTTGAGGTGCTGGGCCTTGCCGTTTTGGTAGGAGGCCGGGTCCTCGAGCTCCGCCGTCAATTCGCCCTGTGTAGCTTCGAGTTCAGCGACGCGTTTTTCGAGCAAGCCGACCTCTTCGCGCAGTTTGCGCAGTTCATTGGCCGTGGGCTTTTTCGCGGCGGAGTCTGGCGAAGCGTTCGCGCTTTTGACCTTGGGGTTTTCAGACAAAGCCTGCACGGGCCGGGCGTCGGTGAAACCCGCCGTGAGCGCGGCGCGCGCGTCGGTGGCGCGGGATTTCTCCAAGTAGTAGTCGTAGTTGCCTGCGTAGGGCGTCAACCGTCCGCTGTGCACGTGCAGCACGTGCGCGTCGAGCGAGCGGATGAAGTGCACATCGTGACTGATGAAGATGAATGTGCCTTCGAAGCCCTTGAGCGCGCGGATCAACGCGTCGATCGACGGGATGTCGAGGTGGGTCGTCGGCTCGTCCATCAGAAGCAGGTTGGGTGGGTCGACGAGGAGGCGGGCGAGGGCGAGGCGGGATTTTTCGCCGCCGGAGAGCACGGCAGTTTTCTTGAATACGTCGTCCTTGCGGAACAGGAAGGCGCCGAGGATGGCGCGGGCCTGCTGCTCGGTCAGTTCGTTCTCCGCCGTGCGGAGCTCCATCATGTTCTCGAGCACGGTCGCCTCGAGGTTGAGGTTCTCGCCTCGGTTCTGCGCGAAGTAGCCCGGTGTGACGTTGGCGCCGAGTTCGCGGGCACCGCCGCGGATCGGGATCACGTCGCCGAGGATCTTGAGCAGCGTGGATTTGCCGGCGCCGTTGGGGCCGACGAGCACGAGCTTCTGGCCGCGCTCGGCGCTGAAGTTCAAGTCGCGGTAGACGACGTGGTCGCCGTAGGCCTGCTCGACGTGCTTCAGGTCGATGACCTTGAGGCCGGAGCGCGCGGGCTGGGGGAAGCGGAAATTGATGCGGCGCAGCTCGTCCTCGGGCTCCTCGATGGCGACCTCCTTCAGGCGCTCGATCTGTTTCTCCTTGGACTTGGCGCGCGTGGCGAGGGAGGCCTTGGCGCCGAAGCGGTCGACGAACTTTTGGAGGTGCGCGATTTCGCGCTGCTGGTTCTTGAAGAGCGCGACCTGCTGCTCCTTGCGCGCGTCCTTCTCCAGCAGGTAGTCGTCGTAGTTGCCGTGGTAGCGATGCAGGGTGCCGCCGCGCAGCTCGAGGATGCCGGTGCAGAGGGCATTGAGAAAGGCACGGTCGTGGGAAATGATCACCAGGCCGCCCGGGTAGCGCGTGAGGTAGTCCTGAAACCAGAGCAGCGCCTCGAGGTCGAGGTGGTTGGTCGGCTCGTCGAGCAGCAGCAGCGCGGGTTCGGAGACCAGCAGACGCGCCATGTGTGCGCGCATGATCCAGCCGCCGGAGAACTTTTTTGCCGGCAGGTCCATGTCGGCGTCCTTGAAGCCGAGGCCGGCAAGAATTTTTCGTGCGCGCGGTTCGAGGGTCCAGTCGATGTCGTAGTCCTCGTCGTCGTCGTCGATCAGGTCGAGCTTCGCGCCGTTGGTGGCGATGCCGAGGATGGTCTCTTCGCCGACGGGCGCGCTTTCCTGCGGCAGGAAGCCGAAATCCGCGCCGCGCTCCCACTCGATCACGCCCGTGTCCGGCGTTTCCTCGCCGAGGATGAGGTTGAAGAGCGTGGATTTGCCCGCGCCATTGGGGCCGACGAGGCCGTAGCGGTCCGTGCGCGCGACGAACAACGACACCTGCGCGAAGAGTTCGCGGGTGCCGTAGGACTTGGAGACGTCGGCGATCGTGAGCATGAAGGGTCAGCAAACCGCACCGGAGGGCCCTTCGTCAATGCCGCGATGCGGCGAACGCCGGCAGGCTTGTCAGCCACGCCGGTTTGGCATGGGCTGGGGGCCGGTGAGCGAGGTAACCCTGATACTCGAACGCATCGGCCGCGAGTCGGCGGCGGTCACGCTTCAACCCACCGCGCTGGGACAGTGACGAATGCGCGCCGACGGTTTTTTGGCGTGAACCCCCGCCGGGGAGTGCTATTGCTCGGGCCTACATGAAAGCCAAAAAAGCCAAGGTGAAGCCCGAGCTCGTGAACGCCAAGCTGGCCGCGAAGAAGGGTCCGATCTCGCAGTTCATCGCCCACAACTACCGTCACTTCAACGCCGCTTCGCTCGTCGACGCCGCCAAGGGTTACGAGGCCCACCTGAAGGCCGGCGGCAAGATGCTCGTGACCCTCGCGGGCGCGATGTCCACCGCCGAGCTCGGCATCTCGCTCGCCGAGATGATCCGCCAGGGCAAGGTGCACGCCATTGTCTGCACCGGCGCGAACCTCGAGGAGGATATCTTCAACCTCGTCGCGCACGATTACTACGAGCGCGTGCCGCACTACCGCAACCTGAGCACCGAGGAGGAGGTGGCGCTGCTCGACCGTCATATGAACCGCGTCACCGACACCTGCATCCCCGAGATGGAGGCCATGCGCCGCATCGAGGACGTGGTGCTCGAGGAGTGGGTCAAGGCCGACAAGGCCGGCGAACGCTATTTCCCGCACGAGTTCATGTATAAGATTCTTCGCTCCGGAAAGCTGAAGAAATCCTACCAGATTGACCCGAAGAATTCGTGGATGCTCGCGGCCTGCGAGGCCAACCTCCCGATCATCGTTCCCGGTTGGGAGGACGCCACCCTCGGCAACATGTATGCCGGCCACGTGATCAGCGGCGACGTGAAAAACGTCCACACCGTCCGCACCGGCATTGAATACATGACCTGGCTCGCGGAGTGGTATACCAAGACCGCGAAGCTGCTGAAGAACGGCGAGGGCTCGATCGGCTTCTTCCAGATCGGCGGCGGCATCGCCGGCGACTTCCCGATCTGCGTCGTGCCGATGCTGCACCAAGACCTGCAGCGCACGGGTGTGCCGCTCTGGGGCTATTTCTGCCAGATCAGCGATTCGACCACGAGCTTCGGCAGCTACTCCGGCGCCGTGCCGAACGAGAAGATCACCTGGGGCAAGCTCGCGGGCTCGACGCCGAAGTTTATCGTCGAGAGCGACGCGACCATCGTCGCCCCGTTGATTTTCAACTGGGTCCTCGGTCGCTGATCACCGACGTGCCGGTGCCGCACGGCGGGCTCACGCCTCCGCCGGCACCGCTATCCCAAGCCCCGTCACTGCCCCCCGCCGGCGCCCGCGCTTCCCGCGCTCATGGCCCATCGCAGTTTGTAACGTATTACGTTACAAATCCGCCGTCCGAGGCTGCGTCGCGTCCCACCACTGTCCGGGCGCCCGCCTGCCGTCCGTAGTAACGTATTACGTTACAAACCGGCTACCGGTCGGTTGCCACAGGTGAGATGCCCAGAGCTGCGGCCGCGGATTCCGCGCAACGCAGGCCGTCGAGCGCGGCGCTGACGATGCCGCCGGCGAAACCGGCGCCTTCGCCGCAGGGAAACAGTCCCGGCAGCTCCGGATGTTGCAGCGAGGCGTCGTCGCGCGGAATGCGCACGGGGGAACTGGTGCGCGTCTCGCAGCCGATGAGCTGCGCCTCGGGCCCGGTGTAGCCGGGCATCTGCTGGCCGAAAAGTTTCAGGCCCTGCTTCAGGCGCCACGCGATGGGGCCGGGCAGGAGCTTGTCGAGTCGCGCGGCGTGCAAGCCGGGGAAGTAGCTCGTGTCATTCAGCGTGGGCGAAATGAGTCCGGCCATGAAGTCCGGCACGCGCTGCGCGGGTGCGACCTGTCCGCCGCCGCCGGCGAGCTTGGTGGCCTGTTCGAGGGATTTTTGCAGCGCCATGCCGGCGAGCACGCCATGCTCCGGTTGAAACACCGTCGTATCTTCCGGCTCGACGGTCACGACCAGGCCGCTGTTGGCAAAGGGAGAGTCGCGGCGTGACAGGCTCATGCCATTGACGACGACCTCGTCGTTTTCCGTGGCGGCAGGGACGATGAAGCCGCCGGGGCACATGCAGAACGAGTGCACGCCGCGGTCTTTGATTTTCGTGGCGAGACGGTAGCTGGCCGCCGGGAGCAGCACGGGCCGCTCGCGGCCGGCGGGGTAGTGGTATTGGCGCGCGTCGACGTAGCCCTGCGGGTGCTCGATGCGCACGCCCATCGCGAAAGGCTTTTGCTCCAGCCGCACGCCGTCGGCGTGGAGGAGACGGTAGATGTCGCGCGCGCTGTGGCCGGTGGCGAGGATGACGGATTCACCGATGAATTCCCGGCCGTCGCTGGCGGTGACGCCGACCAGCCGTCCGCCCTGCCGCACGAGGCCCGTGACGCGGGTCTGGAAATGCACCTCCCCGCCGGCGGCGAGGATGCTCTGGCGCATCGCCTTGACGACGTTGGGCAGGAGGTTGGACCCGATGTGAGGGTGCGAGTCGACGAGGATGCGATCAGGCGCGCCGTGCGCGACAAAGGTTTCGTAGACCGCGGCCACCGGCCCGCGCTTGGTCGCCCGCGTGTAGAGCTTGCCGTCGGAAAACGTGCCCGCACCGCCCTCGCCGAAACAGTAATTGGAATCCTCGATTACGCGCCCTTCGCGCAGGATCGGGGCGAGGTCGAAACGGCGGGCCGACGCGTCCTTGCCGCGTTCGAGCACGACGGGCCGGAGGCCGAGGCGGATCAAGCGCAGCGCGGCAAAGAGACCGGCGGGACCGGACCCGACGACGATCACGCATTTCGCGTGGGCCGGCACGGCGGGGTAGTCCGGCACCGGTAGCGCTTCCTCCGGCAGAGGACCATCGATCGCGATCTCGAGTCGGAGTTGGATTTTCACGTCGCGCTTGCGGGCATCGATTGAATGTTTGCGCAGCCGCACGCCGCCGATGCGTGCCGCCGGCACGCCGAGCTGGCGCGCCGCGGCCTGGGTGCGC
>JAPOIC010000101.1 GCA_029979145.1 Opitutaceae bacterium | reverse complement strand
TGGTGCAGTTCCTCACCGCGAACGAAGGCTTCGTCTTTCCAAAGTTCCGCCAGAAGCAGGTGTTGGAGTTTCTGAAAGAGCCCCTGAACGACCTCTGCATCTCGCGTCCGAAGGACCGGTTGGAGTGGGGCATCCCGTTGCCGTTTGACGAAGACTTTGTGACCTACGTCTGGTTCGACGCCCTGACCAACTACTATTCGGCGGTGGTCGATCGCGACGGCGTCTGGCCGGCGAACTGGCACGTGATCGGCAAGGACATCCTCGTGCCGCCACACGCGGTCTACTGGCCGATCATGCTGAAGGCGGCGGGCCTGCCGCTGCCGAAGGGCATCATCGCGCACGGGTGGTGGTCGATCAACGGCGACAAGATGTCGAAGAGCACGGGCAACTTCATCGAGCCGACCGCGTTCGTGGATCGCTACGGCGCGGATGCCCTCCGGTATTTCCTGCTGCGCGAAATGAGCGTAGGCCAGGACAGCGATTTTTCTGACGCCCAGTTTCAGGCACGCTACAACGCGGACTTGGCCAACAATCTCGGCAACCTGCTCAACCGCACATTGAACATGACCAACCGCTTTGCCGGTGGCGTCGTGCCCGCGGCGGGCGAGGCTGGTGAGCCGGAGACGGAGTTGCGTGCACTCTGGGAGCGCACGCTCGCCGAGGTCGTGCCGCTGTGGGATGGATTTCAATTCCACATCGCCCTCGAGCGCACCATCGCCTTTGTGACCGCGACCAACGCCTACATCGAGCGGCGTGCGCCGTGGAAGCTGGGGAAGTCGACTGAAGCCGCCGATCAGGCGCTCTTGGCCACCGCGCTGGCCACCATGGCGGAGTCGCTCCGTCTGGCCGCGGCGCTGTTGCGTCCGTTCATCCCTGACTCCGTGCAGCGCATTCATGAGGCGCTGGGCCACACGCCTGCCGCGAGCTGGGCGGATGAAACGGTGTGGGGCAGCTGTCTGCAGGGCGCCAAGGTGGCGCCGAGTTTGGTGCTGTTTCCCCGCATTCAGGCCGAAGCGCAGCCCCCTGCGAAATCGTGAAAATCCTCGCGCTCGACCCCTCGACCAACCAAACGCCGGCGGCGCTGCACCATTTCCTAGTGCAGTGCCAGCAGGCGGCGGTGCGGGGGCGGCGGGCGCAATTGGTAAGCATTTCGCTGGAGGTGGACGCCCTCGACCCGTTGGCGGTGCTGGCGTCGATTTACGATGCCGGCGAGCGGCATTTTTATGTGGAGCGCCCGGCGGAGAATCTCGCGATTGCAGGCGCCGAGGCGGTGCTCGAGTTCACGGGCAGCGGCGCAACCCGTTTTGAGGACTGCCAGACCTTTATCGACGAGGTGCTGGCCAATGTAATCGTTGTGGGTGATCAAGGAGTGCCGTTCGCCGGGCCGCATTTTTTCACGGCCTTTACGTTTTTTGACGAGACTGAAGCCGGGGAGCCGTTTGCACCCGTGAGCGTGTTCGTGCCGCGCTGGCAGGTGGCCACCCGGGGGGATCGCACCGTTGCGGTGGCGAATCTTCTGATTGATGGCGAAAGCGATGTCGCCGCCGCGTCAGAGAAGATTTGGCGGGCGCATCGGCGCTTCGGTGGCTTCGTTGCCGGCGAGGGGCTGTTTTCCCCGGCCGGCGAAGCGCCCCGCTTGACACTGTCGGAAATTGGCGGCGGTGAGCACTACCAAACGGCCGTGCGGCAGGCTTTGGACCGCATCAATGCGGGCGAATTTGACAAGATCGTGCTGGCGCGGGCCAAGGATCTCACGGCGAAAGCGCCGATGCATCCGATGCAGGCGCTGGACGGCCTGCGTGGTCGATTTCGCGAGTGTTACGCCTTTTCCGTGGCGAATGGGGCGGGGCAAAGTTTCATTGGCGCGAGTCCGGAACGGTTGGTCCGGGTGCACGGCGGCATGCTGACCACCGAGGCTTTGGCGGGATCGGCCCGCCGTGGGAAGACCAAGGAGGAAGATGAGCGTTTGGGGGAAGAGCTGCTGCAAAGTGAAAAGGACCGGCACGAACATCAACTGGTGTTGGATTCGATCATGCGGCGCTTGAAGCCGCTGGGACTGCAGCTGGATGTCGCCCCGGGGCCGCAGCTGCGCCGGCTCGACAACGTGCAACACTTGCACACGCCGGTGCGCACTGCGCTGCCGGTCGGCGTGCGCGTCTTGGACGTCCTCGCCCGGCTCCATCCGACTCCGGCCGTGGGTGGCGTGCCGCGCGGGGCGGCGCTGGCGGGCATTCGGAGCCTGGAAACCTTTCCCCGCGGACTCTACGCGGGAGCCATCGGGTGGATCGACAGTCGCGGGAACGGCGATTTTTTTGTCGGTCTGCGCTCAGCCCTGATCGATGGCGCCCACGCCCGGCTTTATGCCGGCGCCGGAATTGTCGCGGCCTCACAGCCTGAGTCCGAACTGGCGGAAACGGAGTTGAAATTCATGGCCATGCAGCGCGCCTTGTTTTCGTCATGAGCCGACCTGACATCGACAGCAGCAACACGAACACTCTTTGGGCCGGGGTGCTGGTGGAAACCCTGTGGCGCTGCGGGGTGCGCTCCGCAGTCGTGTCGCCGGGCTCGCGCTCCACGCCGTTGACGCTGGCGTTGGCGCGGCATGGTGGCATCGAAGCGACGCCGGTGCTCGACGAACGCTCCGCGGCGTTCTTTGCGTTGGGTATCGCGCGCCGCACGCATCGCCCGGTCGTGCTGGTTTGCACCTCCGGCACGGCAGGGGCCAACTATTTCCCGGCGGTGATCGAGGCGCAAGAGAGTGGCGTGCCCTTGCTCGTGCTCACGGCCGATCGTCCGCCGGAGATGCGCGCCTGTGCTTCTGGCCAGACGATTGATCAGCAACGGCTGTTCGGCACGCATGTGAGCTACTACCACGAGCTGGCGGTGCCCGAGGCGAACCTCGCGCGGTTGCGCTACCTGCGCCAAACCCTGGCCCAAGCGTGTCGGCAAACGCAGGAACCACAGGCAGGTCCGGTGCACCTCAACGTGCCATTTCGCGATCCGCTGGTGCCGGTGCCGGAGGACGGAGTGGACGCGATTGCCGCGGAGATTGATGAGGCGTTTTTCTCACACCTGCAGCCGAGTGATCCGGTGACGCCGGGCCAAACGCGGATCTGGCAGCGCGCGATTTCGGCGCGCGGCGTGATTGTCGCCGGCCCCGACCAGACGGCGCGACCCGCGGGCTATGCGGCGAGCGTGGCCCGATTGGCCCGGCAACTGGGCTGGCCGGTGCTGGCGGATGGCGTTTCTCCGCTGCGCCATTTTCCCGCCAAGGGCGCAACCATCGTCACGGCCTACGACACGATTTTGCGCAATGTCGGCGCGGCGCGCGACTTGGCCCCGCGGTATGTGCTGTGTCTGGGGGAATGGCCGACGAGCAAGGTGCTGCGAGCTTGGATCGAAAGCAGCGGTGCCGAGATCGTCCTAGTGAGTCAGCGCTACGACAACCGCGATGCGTTGCACGGCAGGACGCGTCACTTGAATGCTTCCGTCGAGGCTTTGACCGCGCTGGTGCGTCAGCGACAACCTGGAGCCTATGCGGCCGCGTGGGCCCGGGCCGAGACGCAGGTGCGCGCGGCGATGGCGGCGACCACCAGGCCGCGTGGCGGAGTCTTCGAGGGCGACGTCGTGCCGGTCTTGGCGGAGGCGCTGCCGGACGAGGTGGCGTTGTTCGTCGCGAGCAGCATGCCGGTGCGCGATGTGGAGTATTTTTGGCCGGTGGCGCCACGGGGCCGCCGACTTTTTTTCAATCGCGGTGCTAATGGCATCGATGGAACGCTTTCGACGGCGCTGGGCGTCGCCCACGGCGGTGGGGCGAGCTTTCTGCTGACGGGCGATCTGGCGTTCCTGCATGACAGCAACGGCCTCTTGATTGCGCCAAAGCTGTGCGGTTCGTTGACCGTGATCGTGGTGAACAATGCGGGCGGCGGCATTTTTGAGCACCTGCCAGTGGCCCACATCAATCCTCCCTTCGAGGAGTTCTTTGCCACGCCGCAGACCGTGGACATCGGGGCGCTCTGCGCGGCCCATGGTGTGAGCCATCGCGTGGTGAAGACCGTTGGTGAACTGCGCCGCGCGCTGTCGCACCGGCCGGCCGCGGGCGTCCGCGTGCTGGAGGTGCGGACGGATCGCAAGCGCGACGCGGCTTTTCGCAAGCGGCTGTTTGCGACCGCCGCGGCGACGTTATAGCTGGATCGGCAGGCCGACCTCGATGATTTGCATCGGCGGCAACTGGTAGTAGTCGCGGGCTTGGCGGGCGTTGCGGCTAAGCAGCGCGTAGAAATGTTTCTGCCATTCCCACATCCGGGCTTCGCCGCCGGTGATGATCATCTCGCGGTTGAAATAGTAGGTGGCCTCGGAGGGCTTGATCGGGACACCGGCCTCGCGGATCTGCTCAATCAGGGTGGCGACATCGGGTGACTCCATGTAACCGTAGTGGGCGATCGCGCGCCAGATGCCGTTGCCGAGTTCGCGCACTTCGAGACGCTCCTCGGCGGTGACGTAGGGCACCTCGGCAGTGACCACACTGAGGAGGACAACGGTCTCGTGCAGGACTTTATTGGCCTTCACGTGATGGAGCAGGACGAGGGGCGTGCCTTGGGGATTACCAGCCATGAACACTGCGGTGCCCCGCACGCGCCCGACATAACTACTGGACGCGATGTGGCAGAGTTCGTCCTCGGTGATGCCGTTGGCGTAGACGCGGCGGAAGATTTCGTTTTTGCCGGATTTCCACGTGTGCATGATCGCCAGCAAACCCGCGCCGATGGCGAGCGGCAGCCAGCCGCCGTCGAGGAACTTGTGGAGATTGCCGTAGAGGTAGCCGAGGTCGACGAAGGCAAACAGCGAGCACAGGGCGAGAGCCTTCCAGGCGGGCCATTTCCAGGCCCGACGGGCTACCAGATAGAACGCAAACGTGGTCACGGTCATGGCACTGGTCACGGCAATGCCATACGCGGCCGCCAGGCTTGAGCTGGACTTGAACATGAGAACGATCGTGATCGAGCCGATTGCGAGGACGGCGTTCACCAAGGGAATGTAGATCTGTCCCTGCTGCTCGGCGTTGGTGTGCAGAATTTTCAGGCGGGGAAAAAAGCCGAGTTGGATGGACGAGCGGATCAACGAGAACGTCCCGGATATCAGGGCCTGGCTCGCGATGATGGCGGCGAGAACGGACAACACCATCAGGCCGAGGCGGAGGGCGCCCGCAGGGGCGATGGCGAGGAACGGATTTTCCACGAGTCCGCCGTGAGCAAGGACGTAGCCGCCTTGGCCGAAATAGTTTAGGGCCAGGCCGGGCAGGGCGACGCCATACCACGCGATCATGATGGCCCTGCGGCCGAAATGCCCCATGTCGGCGTAAATCGCCTCGACGCCGGTGATCGCGAGCACGATGGCACCAAGCAGGGCCGTGATCTGCAGTGGGTGGTCGCGCAGGAGCACCCAGCCGTGCCAGGGATTAAGGGCCTGCAACACCACCGGGGTTTGAATGACCTGCCATAGGCCCAGTGCGCCCAAGGCGCCGAACCAGACCAGCATGATGGGGCCGTAAATGCGGCCGATCGCCTGGCTGCCTTTGCTCTGAAACCAGAATATTCCGGCCAGCACGATGCAGGCGAATGGGATGACCCAATGTTCCAGGCCCGGGGCGATTTCGGTCAGGCCCTCTGCGGCGGAAAGCACCGAAATGGCGGGCGTGATCACGCCTTCGCCGCAAAGCATACAGGCGCCAAAAAGAATCAGGATCGTGCCGATGCCGATGCCCTTTTTCTGCATACCCGAGCTGTCCATGCGGGATTTTGCGAAAAGGGCAAAAATGCCGCCTTCGCCGCGATTGTCGGCCTTGGTGACGAAGGTGAGGTATTTCCAACTCACCACGAGCAGCAGCGAGCAGAAAATCAGAGACAGGATGCCCAAGACTCCAGTGGTGCGGTCGGCGACGGGCAGAAAGGAGATAGATTCGCGCAGGGCGTAGAGCGGGCTGGTGCCGATGTCACCGAAAACGACACCCAAGGCGCCGAGCGCCAGACCGACCCCGGCTGCTTTTCCGGCGTTGTGGTTGTGAGAATCCATCGGCGCCATCTTTACGGCCCGGCGGCGCAGGTCCAATCCGTTTTCGCTCCGGCCCGGGGTTGGGATAAAGAGTTGCGGCGGCGACGGTTTCGCGCTCCGTTGCCCGTATGCCGACTGAGTGGAAAACCGTCAAAACCTACTCCGACATCCTCTACCATAAGACCGAGGGGATCGCGAAGATCACCATCAATCGCCCGGAGAAGCGGAATGCCTTTCGGCCGGAAACGGTGGCCCAGATGTTTGAGGCGTTCACGGATGCCCGGGAGGATCAGTCAATCGGCGTGGTGCTGCTTACCGGGACTGGTCCGCACACTGACGGCAAGTATGCATTCTGCGCCGGCGGCGATCAAAGTGTGCGCGGCCATGCCGGCTACGTCGGCGGCGATGGCGTTCCCCGCCTCAACGTGCTGGACCTGCAAAAGCTGATCCGGTCGATGCCGAAGGCCGTGATTGCCTTGGTGGCCGGCTACGCCATCGGCGGCGGGCATGTGCTGCACCTCGTGTGCGATCTGACCATCGCCGCGGACAATGGCATCTTTGGTCAGGTTGGTCCCAAGATGGGCAGCTTCGACGGCGGGTTCGGCTCAAGCTACCTCGCCCGGATCGTCGGCCAGAAGAAGGCGCGGGAGATTTGGTTCCTTTGCCGCCAATACAACGCCGAGCAGGCGCTGGAAATGGGCTTGGTAAATGCCGTCGTGCCCGTGGCGCAGCTGGAAGAAGAAGGCGTGAAATGGGGCCGCGAAATCATGCAGCACAGCCCGCTGGCGATTCGCTGCCTGAAGAGCGCGTTCAACGCCGACGTCGACGGCCAGTCCGGCCTGCAGGAACTCGCCGGCAACGCGACCTTGCTCTACTACATGAGCGAAGAGGCGAAGGAGTTTCACCTCGCCCAGCGCGAAAAGCGCAAACCCGACGCCGGCAAGTTCCCGTGGCTGCCCTGAGTCGGCGGGGTTAGCTCTTGTGCGTGTCAGTTGGAGCGCTAGCCCAGACCACGAGCCAGCCGCTGTCCTGATCCACATAAACCATGGTGGAAGCCTCAGGGTCACCCGTGACCACATACTCCACCTGCGTGCCGGTCGGCGCGGCATCGGTTGATGCGACCGTCGTGATTGGCTTGATGGTC
>JAPOIC010000023.1 GCA_029979145.1 Opitutaceae bacterium | reverse complement strand
TGATCGCGCTGTTCGACAACGTGGGCACGCTGATTGGCGTGACCCAGCGCGCCGGGCTGCTCGATGCCGACGGCCACTTGCCCGGCGCCGGGCGCGCGCTGGTCGCGGACTCGCTCGGCGTGATCGCCTCCTCGCTCTTCGGCACATCCAATGTCGTCAGCTACATCGAGTCCGCTTCAGGTGTCGAAGCCGGCGGCCGCACCGGCCTCGTTGGCGTGACAGTCGCGGGACTGTTTGTCGTCGCGTTGTTCTTCACCCCCATGATCCAAGCAATTCCCGCCGTGGCCACCGCGCCAGCGCTGGTGGTGGTGGGGATTTTCATGTTCCAGTCGGTGGCGCAGCTGAAACTGGACGACCTGCGTGATGCCGCGCCGGCGTTCATCATCATCCTCGCCACGCCTTTGACCTTCAGCATCGCCGAGGGTATCGGTCTCGGGTTCGTCGCTTATGCGTTGATCCAGTTCACCACCGGCCGCGCGCGGCAGACCTCATGGCTCGTCTACACGCTTGCCGCCATCTTCGCGGTGCACCTGTTCCGCGAACCATTCGCCCGCTAAAAATCCCAGCCGCAGCGTAGCGCCGGCGTGTAATCCACCGCCACGCGGGTCACGCCAACATAGCACGCCAGCTCCACCCAGCCGGTTTCTCCGACTGCGCACGTGACACCCAGGCCGATCTCAACGGAAGCCTCGCGCAGAATGGAAGCATCCGACCATGCGTAAACTTCGCCATAGATGCCCCAGCGGCCATTCAGCCAATGGTTCAAAGCCGAGCTAACTGAGAAATACACGTCGCGGCCACCTGCACCGTCGTCCAGCCAATCCAGACCGGCATTGACCTGCCAGCTGCGCGACTCGCCGAGCGGTCGACCGAAAACCAACAACACGCCGGGCTCCCAGGCGTCGTTGCCGATCCCGTCCGCCGCCGTAGGGACTTTCACATAAGACAGCACGGCCCAGGTCGGGCCTTCGTTTTCGTCTCCCGCAAAGTTCCATTTGGCCCGCAGCCACAAATCGCCGCGCCCGCTCTCTGTGCTCGAGCCAAACTCATCCACCGCTGATTCATTTCGCCAAAGGTCCACCCCCAGCTGGATGTCCCACGTCGGAGTGACGCCCGTCGATAGGAATACGGATCCCGCCAGCGCCGAGCGATACGTCACGCCGTCACGGCCCAAGGTATGTCGGTCTGTGGCCACGCTGAGTGCTTCGATCTCTACCCGTAATCCACCCACCGGCGCGGTGCCGGGTATTTCCGTCCACTGTGCAGCCGCCTCGCCAGCCGCAAGGGTTAGGCCGGCCAAAAGGGTCGCAATGACGGAGCGCATGGGAAAAACGAATCAGGCCAACAGCCGCCACACCGTGGCCACGAGAAAGGTCACACCAAAACCCAGCGCCAGCGGCATCAAGGTCGAAACCGCCGTCCACTTCACGCTGCCGGTCTCCTTGTAGATGGTGTAAATCGTCGTGCTGCACGGGTTGTGCAGCAGACTGAAGAGCATGAGGTTTACCGCCGTCAGCAGCGTCCAACCGCCGGCCTGCAAGATCGACTTGGTCGCCGTTTCTGAATCGAGCTCGAACATCACGCCCGCGCCCT
This sequence comes from Opitutaceae bacterium, assembly GCA_029979145.1. Taxonomy (GTDB): domain Bacteria; phylum Verrucomicrobiota; class Verrucomicrobiia; order Opitutales; family Opitutaceae; genus Cephaloticoccus. The sequence continues at coordinate 13,445 of JAPOIC010000023.1, read as the reverse complement.
CACCCACGCCATGCACGCCGGCCAAGAGCACCGTGAGCATCAGGATCGTCGGCACGACAATCTCGTTGGCCGGAATCGCCACCACGTAAGCGATGAGGATCACGCCGTTCAACCCAAGCGCGAGGCCCAGCGGGTCGACATTGTGAATCAACCAATGCGCCAAGGTGGCGTCACCAATGTTCACATTGCCAATGAGCCAGATCGCCGCGCCGGCCGGCAGCGCAAAGACGATGGCGCGCCAGAGCACGAAGATCGTGCGATCGATCAACGAGGTATAAAGCGTGCGCAGCAGCGCCGGCGGCCGGTAGGGCGGCAGTTCCAAGCTGAACGCCGACACCTCGCCCTTGAGAAACGACTTCGACAGCACCCACGATACGACGAGCGTGAACAACATGCCGAGCAGCGCCACGGCCGTGACCGCGCCGGCCGAAACCAAGCCCGCCCAATGTGCCGGCACCAGCGAGCCGATGAAGAGCGAGGCGATGAGAATCTGCGTCGGCCACCGGCCATTGCAGAGCGCAAAGTTGTTCGTGATGATCGCGAGCAGGCGCTCCCGCGGGCTGTCGATGATGCGCGTCGCCACCACGCCCGCGGCGTTGCAGCCAAAGCCCATCATGGTGCTCATCGACTGTTTGCCGTGCGCCCCCACCGACTTGAACAGGCGGTCGAGGTTGAACGCCACGCGCGGGAGGTAGCCAAAGTCCTCCAGCATCGTGAACAGCGGGAAGAAAATCGCCATCGGCGGCAGCATCACGCTGATCACCCACGCCATCGAAAGATACATGCCGTCAATCAGCAGGCCGGACAGCCAGGCCGGAAAGCCCGCCGACGCGGCCAGCTCCCGCAGCCAAGGCCACCCATCGTCGACCAACAAAGCCGCCAGCCAGCCCGAGGGCGCGTTGGCGCCGATGATCGTAATCCAGAACATCAGCGCGAACAGGAGGAGCATGATCGGAAAACCCCAGATACGGCTCGTCAGCACGCGGTCCAAGGCGCGATCAAAGGTCGGACGAGCGCCACGGTCCGGACGGCTCACCGCCCGATCGGCGATGCGTGCCGCATCGGCGTAAATCGCCTCCACCAAGTGCTCGTGTACATCACCGGGAATCTCGCGCCGCAACCGTCGCGCTGTTTCCAAAATGTCTGTGGCCGTGGTCTCACTCATGCGATCGCCCCCTCTGTTTGTGCGAGTTGCCCCAAGGTGCCGTCACGCAGCGCGGACGTCAGGGTTTCATCACCGCCCAGCAAGCGCATCGCCACCCAGCGCGCATTGGGCAGTCCCGGATGCGCACGCTCGAGCTGCGCCACCAAATCATTCAACGCGGCCTTGAGCGCCGGCGGTTCGTCCGCGAGCCGGTGCGGCCGTGACTTCACGCGTCCGCCAGCCACGTCATCAATCACCTGCAGCAATTCGGGCAGCCCCTCACCCGCACGCGCCGTTGTCGGCACCACCGGCACGCCGAGGTCGCGCGCCAGCTGCCGGTCGTCGACCTTCACGCCGTGCCGCCGCGCCTCGTCCATGAGGTTGAGGCAAAGCACCACGCGATCGGTGATTTCCAAAACCTGCAGCACAAGATTAAGGTTTCGCTCCAAACGCGCGGCATCGGCGACGACCACGGTGACGTCCGGTTGACCGAACAAGATGAAATCGCGCGCGATTTCTTCATCCAGACTGGTCGAGAGCAGCGAATAGGTTCCCGGCAGATCCACGAGTTTGTAGCGCTTCCCGCCAAAGGCGAACCCACCCTCCGCGCGTGTTACTGTCTTGCCCGGCCAATTGCCGGTGTGCTGACGCAGGCCAGTCAACGCATTGAATACCGTGCTCTTGCCCGTGTTGGGATTGCCGGCAAGGGCGACGACGAAGTCCCACTGATCCATGCTCACGCCCAATTTTTTGAGGTTGGCAGAACGCCAGACACTGCACTGGGCGCAGGCCTCATTGGGAGCGCTCACGGATTCGGATTCAGCCTTCATGTGGCGGAAACGGCGGACGGAATGGGACGGCGGCGCGCGATGCGAATGTGCCGGGCCTGATCGCGACGCAGGGCGATGACCGTGCCGCGCACGCGGTAGGCAATCGGGTCATTGGTCAGGCTGACCATCTCGACCTCGAGCACGGTGCCGGGGACAAAGCCCAGGTCCAGCAAGCGCCGACGTTCGGCACCGCGACAGGCCGCGCTTAGATTCAGCACCTGGGCTTCTTCGCTCTCGCGCAGGTCGGTGAGGAGTTCTTCCTCAAACAGATCGGCCGGCGTAACGCCTGGCAGCGGGGTCACGGCGATGTTGTTGGCGAGGATGGGTGCCAGGGCTAGTTCCCGGCCCTCAGCCCAAACGCGGATGCAATCGTCCTGCTTCGCCAACACGCAGATGCGCTGCCCCGGCCGCAGGCCGAGCGCGTGGATCTGGCGGTAGACCGCAGGTGGTTCATCTTCCAAGTGGGCGATTTCCAAAGTCGTATTGGCGGGCGCGGTGTAGAGCGGCTCGCCAGCGTCGGCCTCCAACTCGCCATCCGGTCGCGGAATCGCATCGCCGTGCGGATCGGTCATCGGGTGCCCGAGGCGCGCCTCCAGCGCACTGGCCTGGGTCGGCGTGATTGCATGTTCCTTTTGCTCCGCCAAGCGGTGCCATTGGGCTTCGTCCACGCTCGTTTCCTCCGCCAGGTAACGCTCCCAGAGGCGGTGCGCCCGGACGACGTGCAGCGCCAATTCGCGGCCGGCGGGTTGCAGCGCCAGCCGGCCGGCGGTGTGCGACACCAGCCCGAGCTGCTCCATTTCCCGCAGGAGGTCGGCCGCGGCATCATCGCTGATGCGCAAGGCTCCGGTCACGCCGTTGAGCGAAGGCGCTTGGCCGTTGACCTCACACTTCAAGAGGTGCTTTAGCGCATCTTCGCGACGCACGCGGGCTTGATCGCGTCGCGCCACGCGCCACCGCGATACCACCCCGTAGCGCGGCCAGAACAACAGGGCCGCGATCAGCAGGAAAGAAAAGGTAAGCAACAGGTTTTCCATGGCTCAGACTACCGCCCCCACGACAATTTTGGCTGCAGCCGGCAGTCCCAGCGTGAGCTCCTGCCCGGACTTGATTTCGCAACGCACTACTCCGCTCGCAACTTCACGGCGAAGCACTTTGATGCGCGCGCCAGGTTTCAGGCCGCTTTGTTGCACATAGGCCAAAAAGTCAGGCGTCTGATCAAGGATACGCGTCACGCGCAGAATCTTGTTCACCGCACAGCCTTCCATCGTGACCTGTCGGGCCGTGTCAGCAATGCGGCCCTCGGCGTCCGGAATCGGATCGCCATGCGGATCGGCAGCCGGCCGGCCCAGAAATTCGTCGATGCGCTCCAGCACCCGGTCGGACACCGCATGCTCCAAGGCCTCCGCCTCGTCGTGCACTTCCGACCAGTCCATTTTCAGGGTCTGGACGAGAAAGGTCTCCACCAGCCGATGTTTGCGGAGCACGCCTAGCGCCAGCGCCCGCCCCACTGGCGTCAAGCGCACGCCCTGCCGCGCCTCATGCTCAATCAAGCCCTGCGTCGCCAGCGCTTTCACCATCGTCGTGACCGTCCCCGGCACCACTCCCAGCGCCTCGACCAACGCCCCCATAGGCACGATGCCGTATTTCTCCTGCTCGTAAAGGAGTGCGGCTTTGAGGTAATTTTCGACCGTGCTGGTAGCCATGAGTAATACGACGACTCGGTTACTCTATTTTGAATAGTCAAAAAGCAAGCGGAATTTACGTGTCTGCGGATCCGACAACGAAAAACCCGTGCTCGCGCCCAGTTCCGCCTTGCGGGGTCCCCCGCCGCGCCAACACTCGCGCCCGATGTCGAAAAACTTCGCGCGCATCGTCTTCGCCCTGACGGGCACCTTCTTCGCCGCGTTTTTCATCTGGCCTATCATCCAGATTCTGAAGGGAGGCTTCGTGGACGCCGACGGCCAGTTCACCATGGCCTACCTCACGGCCCTGCTCGCGGACCCCCTCTACCTTGGCGGGCTAAAGAACTCGTTCCTCCTTGCCTGCGCCACAACCACGCTGACCCTGCTGATCGCCCTGCCCCTGGCGTTCATTTCGGATCGTTTCATTTTCCCGGCAAAAGCCCTCCTCAGTTCAGTGATTTTGGTCCCGATGATTCTGCCACCCTTCGTCGGTGCGATCGGCATCAAACAAATTTTCGGCCAATACGGCGCGGTCAACAGCCTTCTCATCGAGCTGGGCCTTCGACCCGAGGGCTGGACCTTCGACTGGTTTGCCGCGAATCAGTTCTGGGGTGTAGCGGTGATCCAAGCGCTCTCACTCTACCCCATCATCTACCTCAACGCCGTGGCCGCGCTGGCCAATATCGATCCGGCCATGGAAGAGGCCGCGCAGAACCTCGGCTGCACCGGTTTCCGCCGGTTCTTCAAGATTACCCTGCCGTTGATCAAGCCCGGTCTCTTCGCGGGCGGCACGATCGTGTTTATCTGGTCGTTCACCGAACTCGGCACGCCGCTGGTGTTTGACTACGCCCGGGTCACGCCGGTGCAGATTTTTTACGGACTCAAGGACATTGGCGGCAACCCGTTCCCCTACGCGTTGGTCGCAGTAATGCTCGGCAGTTCGGTCCTTCTCTATGCCATCGGCAAAGGCCTGTTCGGGCGCACGGGCCATGCCATGATGGCCAAGGCCACCAGCACGGGCGGTCCCCGGGAGCTTTCGGTGCCGCGCCGCTGGCTGTGCACCGCCATGTTTGGCAGCGTTACGCTGGTTGCTGTCCTGCCCCACCTCGGCGTCGTGCTGGTGGCGTTTTCGTCCGACTGGTATGGCACCGTGCTGCCGACGAATTTCACCTTGGAGAACTTCGAGATTGCGCTCGGCCACGACCTCACCGTGCCGGCGATCGCGAACAGCCTGAAGTTCGCCAGCATTTCCACGATCATCGACATCTTCCTCGGCATCGCCATCGCCTACGTGGTCGTCCGCAGCAAGCTGCGCGGCCGCCAGATCCTCGACTTCCTCGCGATGATGCCGCTCGCCGTGCCCGGCCTCGTTTTGGCCTTCGGCTACCTGGCCATGGCGCAAGAGGGAAAGTTCTTCGACTTTATCAATCCGGTGGAGAATCCGACCGTGCTGCTGATCATCGCCTACTCCGTCCGCCGCCTGCCCTACGTCGTGCGCTCGGCCGCGGCGGGTTTCCAGCAAACCAGCGAAACCCTCGAAGAAGCGGCTCAAAACCTCGGTTGTCCGCCGCTGAAGGCCACGTTCAAGGTCACCCTGCCACTGATCATGGCGAATCTCATCGCCGGCGGCCTGCTGGCCTTCGCCTTCGCGATGCTGGAGGTGTCCGACTCGCTGATCCTCGCGCAAAAACAGCTCTACTACCCGATCACCAAGGCGATCATGGAGCTCTTCCAACTGCTCGGTGACGGCAAATTCATCGCCAGCGCCCTTGGCGTCTGGGCCATGACCTTCCTCGGTGTCACCATCGTCGGCATGAGCTTGCTGCTCGGCAAAAAACTCGGCGCCATCTTCCGGGTTTAGCCGCCGGCTAAACCCGTCGCGCCGTAGCCTGAAAGCGAAGGCGGACCGCATCCCCAACGCCCTATCCCATGTTTTACCTGCTGCTCACCTCGCTTGTCTGGGCCTTTTCCTACGGCCTGATCAAGGGCGAGCTGGCGGGACTCGATCCAACCGCCGTCGCCACGCTCCGCCTGATCGGCGCGACCCTGGTGTTCTGGCCATTTCTTTGTTTGGCCAAGATACCGCGCCGTCACGTCTGGCGCCTCGCCCTGATCGGCGCGGTGCAATTTGGCGTGATGTATGTGCTCTACCTAGGAGCCTTCGCGCACCTCGCGGCGCACGAGGTCGTGTTTTTTACCATTTTCACGCCCGTCTACGTAGCGCTGCTTGACGGTGCGGTGGAACGGCGTTGGGCCGCGCGCCACCTCGGCGCGGCGGTTCTCGCCTTCGTCGGCGCAGGCGTGATCCTATGGCAACAGCCGCCGGGACGGCATCTCGCGACGGGCTTTCTGCTCATGCAGGCGTCGAACCTGTGCTTCGCCGCGGGCCAGCTCGCTTGGCGCCGTGAGCGCGCACGGCTCGCCGACGTCACCGAGAAAGAAATGTTCGGTCTGCTCTATGCCGGTGCCGTCGCTGCTGCGCTCGTTGCCTCACTGTTCACCACGAACTGGCTGGCGTTTCGCCCGGACTGGACGCAGGTCGGCGTCATCGCCTACCTCGGGCTCGTCGCCTCCGGCCTAGGCTTTTTCTGGTGGAACCTCGGCGCCATCCGCGTGAACGCCGGCACCTTGGCCGTGATGAACAACGCCAAGATCCCTGTCGGCATCGCCGTTTCACTTTTTTTCTTCGGGGAAAACTCCGACCTCACTCGTCTGCTCTTGAGTGGCGCCTGCATGGTCGCCGCCGTCGGCCTCGCCGAAAACCGGTTCGCGCCAAAACCTACTCCCAAATCTTCAAACCATTAACCGCGGATTACCCGGATTTCACGGATTCGACCTGACATCGGGGCATCGGCGAAATCTGCGTAATCCGCGGTAAAGAACTTCATCCGTTTCTTGACCAACACCCCCAACGTCGCCGCGCTCGGCAGCTGGATCCGCTCCTGGGTCCAGCCCAACGGCGCCATCCACGGCTTTCACAATCACCCCGTCTGGGGTGGCAATCCCTACCGCTGGCTCGACATGACCGCAGGCCACACCACGTGGGCCTCGCCATTCCTAGCCGGTCTGGCGGAAGCGATCCAACAGCGCCCAGATCCGCGCGCCAAGGCGTTGCTCGAAAGGCTGGTCTATTTCCAGAGCACGAGTTTCGCACCCGACGGCCAATACCGGCACATCGGCTTCAACGCCGGCGAAATCTGCCAAAAGGGACTCATCCACAACGCCGTCCCAAACCTTTCACTCGGCCTCACCGCCCTGCGCGCCCGCGACTGGCTGTCCGCACACCTGCTCGATCAGATTCGCGCCGCGATCCTGCGCAACATGAACATCGGTTGCCTGCCCTACGGAGAAAATGGGCGACCCAACCGCACGGCCGTCGCCAATCAGGACTACGCTCGCATTTGGGGCAAATTGCTCTTCATGCAGGCCTTCGAAGACCGCACGTGGTATGACTCCACGCGCGAGGACATCGAATACATGATCAAGCAATTTCACCTCGCGGGCATGCCCGACGACGAGAGTGGCGGCACCCTGCGAATCCTTGGCATCAAGGATATTCTCGAGCCCTCGGAATATTACGGCCTGATGATCTGCCCGTTGCTGCTCGCCGCCGAGCTCTACGGCGAGGACCGCTACATCGATGAAGCCGGCAAGCTCTGCCGCCACGTCGCGCGCTCGGCCTGGGTCGACGAGCGCGGCTACACGCGCTGCCACCGCACGTGGTTCTACCACGCCGGCAAGTGGCACCTGAACAAGGCACCGATGCTCATCGCAGGCATGGGCGACTCACTGGAAGGCATTGAACGCTACGTGCGCCTGCGCCCTGACGCCGAACTCGAGGCGTTCCTGGTCGCGTGCGACCGCACCTATGCGGGTTACCAGCACCCGCGCGGCTTCTTTGTCTCCGGGACGGGTTGGGACAGCGAATGCGACCTAGCGCCGAGCACCGGTTGGCAAAGCCACGACTTTCGGGCCCTCGTGCACCGACACGGCGTGGACGAGACCTTCTGGGACGCCTTCTTCACCGACGACGACCGCATCGCCGTGCTCCTGGGCGAGCAATGCATGTGGATCGAACGCGGCGCGCGTTGGGCCATCGGCGATTATCTCTGGCAAGGCGTCTTCAACCTCGTCGGCCGCAAAGACCGCGTCACCTTCGGTCCCAACCTCCCCGACTGGGTCGACGGCGGTTGGCACGCCCCGAAAGACTACGCCATCCCCGACCGCCCCGTCTTCCTCAAAGCCGACGACTACATCAAGCTCTGGACCGGCGACTGGGCCAATATCGACGTCCTCTCCATCACGCGCACCCCGCTCGTGAAAGAGCCCGCGATGTCAACAACTGTCAGCCCTCCTTAGCCAACCCGGCTCGCGGCGTCACGACGCCGCGTAGTGCGCGTTGATCTTGGCGGCGACGTCGCGGAAGCCGATGTCCTCGGCGTAGATTTGCTTGAACTGCGCGATCGCGGCCTCGGGCTGGCGGAGGTCTTCGTAACAGGACCCAAGTTCGTAGATGATCTCCTTCTTGAGCTCGTCCAAGGCGCCCGACTCTTGCTTGGCGGTGTTGAGCTGCGTGACGGCCAAATCAAAAAGCCGCCGCGCGCGAAACCCGCGGGCGAGTCCGAGCAAGGCCTGGAGGCGCCACTTGGGGTGCCGTTGCACCTGTTGAACTTGCGCAATGGCCGGCTCGACCTGCCCCGCATTGAGCAGGCCCTCGGCGAGACGAAAGCGGGCGTCGACATCGCCTGGGTGACGTTCCACCAAGGCCTGCAGATCGACCAAGGTTTCGGGCGCATTATCTGCGACCGTCACGGGCGGCGGCGCACTTACGCGCGCGGCCTTTTCCAGCGCCGCCGACTGCCCCTCGTCCTTGAGTTTCTCTCGGTAATTGCCTGCGCCCTCCCAACGTCCTTGCCGCGTGGTGCGCGCAATCGAGGCCTTGCGCATGAGGTTTTGTGCGTCGCCGTCCACGGGATTGGTGCGCAGCATCTCGTCCGCCACCTGCAGCGCCGCGGCGGGATTATTCGCGGCCAGCCACGCCTCACCGAGCGCGAGGAGGTTGGCGCGGTTGGCTGGTTCGATCTCGCGAATGGCCTCAAGGGCAAACGCCGCCGTCTCCGGCCAGTCCTGCGCCTGCGCCGTCTCGGCCAGCAATTGCAGTCCGGAAATACTGTAGGGGTCCCTAGCGAGTATCTTCTCCGCCTGCGCCAAGGTTTCCGCCGGCGCGCGCCGGTTGCCGCCCAGCGAAAACGGCAGGGCCGTCAGTCCGCTCAACGCCTTGCCCATCCACCCGCCGGATTTGGAAAACCGTTTTTTCTGTGCAGCGCGCTGCAAACGCCGCACCGGCAGGCAGGCCGGGACCGCCGCCAGCACTTGGGCTGTGGCCGTCAAGACGTAGTCCAGATTGCCCTGCTCGAACGCGCGGCCCGCGTTTTCCATCAGCTTCTGCTGGCGGGCATCGACGGCTTGAAGCGTCAGGTCGGGCATGCGGCAGATATGAAGGATGCGACCCGGAGCGAAGCAATCCTAGAGGACGTCCAAGTCCGCGCGCGCCGCGGTCTCCAGCGCAGTGATCGCCGCCCCGGTCGTCGCCTCGTCGGGCCCTTCGACCAGCAGCCGCAGTTTCGCCTCCGTGCCGGAGTAGCGCACCAAGACACGGCCGCGTTCACCCAGGGCGTTGACGATCTCGGCCACGGCGGCGGACAAACTCGCGCAGCTTGCCAGCGGACGCTTCTCCCGGACCCTCAGGGCCGACGTGCGTTGGGGAAATTTCTGCAACACCTGCCGAAGCTGCGAGAGCGGTTTGCCGGTGCGCAGCATCACTGCGATCACCCGCAGCGCCGCCACCAGGCCGTCGCCGGTCGGCGAAACATCCGCGCACACAATGTGCCCGCTCGCCTCACCTCCGAGCATGGCCCCTTCGGCCCGCATCCGCTCGATCACATAGCGGTCGCCCACATTGGTGCGCAGCGTCCGCCCGCCCGCGGCCTTCACGGCAGCATCCACGCCCAGATTGCTTTGGATGGTCACGACCAGCGTCTGGTTGACCAGCGCTCCACGCTGGAGGGCGTCGACGGCCAGGAGGGTCAAAATCTCGTCGCCATCGAGCACCTCACCCAGCTCGTCGCAAAGGATGCAACGGTCGCCGTCGCCGTCATGCGCAATCCCCAACCGCGCCCCGCGCTCGTGCACCAGCGCGGCCAGTTTCTCCGGATGTTCACTGCCCACGCCGTCGTTGATGTTCACACCGTCGGGCCGGTCGCTAATTGCCAGCACCTCGGCACCCAGTTTCCGCAGGACGACCGGAGTGGTGCGGGTGGTGGCGCCATTCGCCGTGTCCACGACGATACGCCAATCTTGCAGCGCGCCGGCCGGGAGCTGGGCGAACGCCGCTTCCACATAATGATCCACGGCGGCGGATTCGCGGGCAGCGCTCGCGTTCGCCGGCACCTCATCCTGCAGCAGACTTTCGATGATCGACTCGTCGGCATCCGAGAGCTTGAGGCCGCCGCGGCCGAAGAACTTGATACCGTTGTCCGTCGCCGGATTGTGCGAAGCCGTGATCACCACGCCCAAGTCGGCGCCCGTGGTCCGCACCGCCCGGGCGACGGCGGGCGTCGGCAGGATCCCCAGACTCGTCACGGTCGCACCGGCGGAAACCAGTCCGCCGACCGCCGCGGCTTCCAGGGCCGCGCCCGAGGCGCGCGGGTCGCGGCCGATCAGGACGGTCGGAGCGTCCACGTCGGATTGCCGCACCCAGCGCACGGCCGCCGCGGCCAGACGCGCGAAGAATGCTTCGTTGACGACCGGGCCGCCAAAGGGCCCACGCACCCCATCGGTGCCAAAGTAATGGCGACTCATGAGCGATAGAATTCGCGGGTGGCGGTGATCTTGCGCTGCACGGCGCCACCGCGCAGCAAATCACGCGCCGTGGCGAGGCCGTCTTTAATGTCGGAGGTCCGGCCGGTGAGCCAAAGCCCGACGGCCGTATTCAATACCACGGTGTCTTCCAAGCCGCGCGGACCGCGTCCTGCCAGCAGCGACTTGACCATCGCCACGTTCTGCTCAAGGTCGCCGCCCTGAAGATCGGAAAACGGCGCCGGCTCGAGCCCAAAGTCCGCCGCGGTCCATGTGGCAACCAGTCCCGCCGCCCGGCCCACGCCCAGCACTTGATTCGTCGTCGCAGTCGTAAGCTCATCGATCCCCCGCCCGGGCGCGATGACGCCGTGCACCACCAGACCGGAGGAAGCCGACAACACATCCAAGGCGGCGGCCAGACGCGGCACCCACGCCTCGGCAAAGCAACCGAGCAACACGTGCGCCGGCTGACCGGGATTGATCAGCGGGCCGAGAATGTTGAACACCGTGCGCTGCCCCTGCGCCGCCAGCGCCTTGCGCACGGGCACGATGTGCTTGAACGCCGGGTGATAATTCGGCGCAAAGAAAAACACGAAACCGAGCTCGGCCATGGCCTGACGGAGTTTTTCCGGTGGTGCGGTCAGATTCACACCGAGAGCCGCAAGCAGATCCGCGCTCCCGCACTTCGACGTAATGCCGCGGTTGCCGTGCTTCATCACCGGCACGCCGGCGCTTGCCAGGGTCAGCACCACGAGACTGGAAACATTGAACCCGCCGGAGTGATCGCCGCCGGTGCCGACGATATCAATCGCCTCCCCCGCCCACGCCTGCACGCCCGGGTCCACCGCGCGCTGCCGAAAGGCCTGGGCAAAGCCCGCAATCTCTGCGGCCGTTTCGCCCTTTTGCGCCAAAGCGCGCAGGAAGTCGGCCTTGTCGGTCTCGCCGACTTCAGGTGATTCCAACGCCTTTGCCGCGAACTCGATTTCCGCCGGTTCCAACGCCGCGGATGCAGTCAGTTGCGCGGTCAATTCCTTGAGGGTGGCCATGGTCTTTTCAGGCAGCCAACGGATGCTCCGCGCGGCAAATAAAATTGCTCCATGCCGCGAAACCGCGCAGCAAGGCGCCGTGCGCATTTTTCTCTCCATCGCGACCCTGCTGGCTGTCACTGCGCCGGCCCGGGCCGACGAGTCCAGCCCGCCGCCCGCACCCGTCGCCGAGCTCAGCGCCACCGATGCCGTGATTCTCGGCGTCGTAGAGGGCATTACGGAATTCCTCCCCATTTCCTCCACGGGCCACCTCATCATCGCGAACCACCTGCTCGAATTGGAGGCCGAGGTCCCGTTGCGCGACGCCGCCGGCCAGCCTCTGTGGCATCGACCACCATCCGCGTCCGATCCCGCCGGCCAGCCCCTGACCCTCAAGATCTCGGCCGACACCTACGCGGTGGTGATCCAGGTCGGCGCCATCCTCGCCGTGGTCTCGCTCTACTGGGCGAGCCTGCTCGCCATGCTCCACGGACTCACCGGGCGTGACGCGGCCGGCCTCCGGCTGTTGCGCAACCTGTTCCTGGCCTTCGTGCCGGTCGCCGCCGTCGGACTCGCCGCCAGCGGATTGATTGAGACGCATCTGTTTTCGTTGGGCACGGTGATCATCGGACTCGTGGCAGGAGCCGTCCTGATGGTTTGGGTGGAACGGTATCGCCGCCGGACCGCCGCAACTCTTCCGGCCGAAAAGGAGCCGTCCGATCTCACGGTCGCCGAATCGCTCAAAATTGGATTCTTCCAGTGCCTCGCGTTGTGGCCCGGAACTAGCCGATCGATGGTTACCATCGTCGGCGGCTACCTCGCCGGACTCAGCCCCAAGCGCGCCGCGGAATTCAGCTTTCTCCTCGGCCTGCCCGTGCTTGCCGGCGCCGCGGTAGTGAAGGGCTGGCGGTCGGGCCCGGCCATGATCGAGGTGTTTGGCTGGTCCAACGTGTTGCTCGGCATGGCGGTTGCGGCAATCTCGGCCGCAGCGGCGGTAAAGTTCCTCGTGGCCTTCCTGACCCGTCACGGCCTGGCGGCATTTGCGATCTACCGACTCCTGCTCGCGGCCGTTATTGCCAGTGTTTTTTACCTGTAAACAGCGGGTCGTGATAGCGCTTGACGCGACTGAAAGCCGCTCTTTACTCCGACCCTTTCCACGACAAACATCGGCGTCCTAAACCGGCGTAACCCATTCCAAGACACCCACTCCCATGGCTCAACCAAAACGTAAACAGTCCAAGCGCCGCAGCGCCAACCGCCGCGCGGCCAATGCATTCCAGGCTCCTGAGTTTGCCAAGGATCCGACCGACGGCAGCCTCTTCCGCCCGCACCGGGTGAACCCGAAGACCGGCATGTATCGCGGCCGTCAGGTCCTCGACGTCGAGGTCTGATCTCCGCTCTTCCCAGCCCGCCATCGTTACGATGGTTACCTCACCCCGCGAAATCGGGCGCATCGCTGTCGACGCCATGGGTGGAGACCTCGGCCCCGCCGAGGTGGTTGAGGCTGTAAAACTGGCCCTGGCTCACGAGCGGGGCTTAAATCCGGTCGTCCTGGTGGGCGACCACGCCCTGCTAGAACCGCTGATCGCGGCCGCCGGCCTGCAAGCCGACCCGCGTGTATCGGTTTTTCACGCCTCGGAAGTCATCACGATGGATGACAAGCCGCTGCAGGCGCTGAAGCGGAAAAAGGATTCGTCGATGGTTCGTGCCATCGAACTCGTCAAGGAAGGCCAGGCAAGCGTCGGTGTCAGCTGCGGCAACACCGGCGCTCTCATGGCCGGCGGCACGTTGCGTCTACGCACCATGGATGGCGTCGCTCGCCCCGCCCTCGCCGCCGTGGTGCCGCGTGAAAACGGCCACTTCGTCCTTATCGACGCCGGCGCCAACCCCGAGGCCAAGCCGGAGC
>JAPOIC010000158.1 GCA_029979145.1 Opitutaceae bacterium | reverse complement strand
GCTGTGCATCGCCGCGAAGATCTGGTCCTCGGTGCCGGACCTGAGCGGGCCGGACTTCATGATGTATTGCATGCAGGCGAAGACCTCGTAGCCACCCTCGGGCAATTGGCGCTCGCTGCACACGTAGCCCAAAATTTCATTGGCGTAAGCGAAGGGCCAAACCGTCGCGTAGTCGCCGCCGAATTCCTGCAGCGCGCGCAGCGCGTATTCCACGCTCATCTCGGCGGACATCGCGATGAACGCGAGCGAGGTGCCAAAACGCACGGTCTGGATTTCGAGCGGCACGGCGGTCGGCGGTTGGTGGCCGGCGTCGAGATGCGCGAGGTTCTCACGGGCCCAGCGCGCGAAAAATTCATTGTCTGAGCCGAGGTGGGCCGCGTAGTCGGCGCGCGGCAGCACGACGGTGTGCAGGTCGATCACGGTGCGATCAATTGCCAAAGCCCCCGTCACCGGCTGCCACCGACCCTGCCGCAGCTCACGCATGGCCGCGGTCGCCAGCTGCCGGCCCAGCGCGTGGATTTCCGGAATGGGGTATTTCGGAAAATTGTCGTGGGCCGGATCGGGCACGTAGGGTTTTTGATCGCCGGCGCAGCCTTGCAGGAAGGTCGCGGTACAGCCCAGCTGCTCCTCCAACTCGCGAAGCGCAAAGCCGGCGTAGTCACCACCGATTTCCAAGATCGCCCCGGATGACGTGGTGTGTGCCGTGTAACCAAAGACCAAATGTTTGAGCCGGCCGTCAGCAGCATGCATTGCCAGCAACGGCACGCGGTGGTCATGCGGCCCCTCCAAAGTCGGCGCCCACGTGACACCCCCGCGGCCATCCGGCCGACGCCGGCAATAGGCGAAACCGCACCAGCCGGTCGAGCTGCTCAAACGCACGGGCTCGCGCGCGGCCAGGGCGGCGCGACCCGCGGCAATCACCTTCACGAAGACGGATTCAACGTAGGTCTCGTCGATGCCCCCGCGGCAATCCGCGTCGACAAACTTGCGAATGGGCGGACCGCAATGCGTGTGCGTGCCGCAGAGCAGGATATCACCCTCGGGCACACCGGTCGCCGCGCTCACCCGCGCACGGACTTGCGTGGTGTTGTCGTAAAAGCCGAGCCATTCGATGCTGACCAAAAGGAGCGTCCGATCCGTGCCTCGATCGGTCAGCGCCGTCACGATGCAGCGCAGCGGCAGATAGACTCCGGTCGAGTCCTCCGTGCGGGCGGCGAAACCCGCGAGTTTGGAGCCGACGGCCGGCGTGACATCAACATCAGCCACTCCGGCCAGGTAAGGAAACTCCGTTGCGGGACTCACGAAGTCACCACGTTGGCGAGCCCACCGCGCGTGGCGAGTCTAGGGTGGCAAAAATTCGCGCACCGCGACACCGCGCCAAAGGACCGGCGCGGCCACCCACAAACCTGGCGCGGCCACCACTCAGCAGGCGAGCTGGTCGCACCGAAACCAAACGGTCAGAGGCGGGCCTGCCCGCCGTAGCTCAGCGAGCGAAGGCGGGGAGAACCACCTTGCGCGCCGGAAATTCCAGGTCGAAGGCCTCGTCCGGCGCCGGTGCGTGGTAGGTGCTGATGATCGCGTAGCGGTCCGTGCCCGCGGTGTTTGAAGTGGATCCGTGCACCAGCCGGTCGGAGAAGATGATGGCGGTGCCGCGCTTGATGCTGCAGGTCACGACGTCGCCATCCGACCAATTGCCGTCCTCGATGGCGTTTTCAAATTCGCCGGAAGGCAGGCCCATCTTCACCATGCGCCAGTCGCGTTTATGGCTGCCGGGCACGACGGTGAGCGTGCCGTTCTCCGCGGTGGCGTCGTCGAGCGGGATCCACACCGACAGCTTCGGCCGGGTGTTGCGCCAGTAATAACAATCAATGTGCCACGGCGTCGGGAAGGTTTTGTCGGGCGCCTTGTAGACGATCTTGTCGCTCAGAAACATCACCCCATGGGGCATCACCGGCTTGAGCCGGTCGACGATGCGCGGGTCCTCGGCCAGCGCATCGAAAAGCGGGCTCACCACGGCAACGTGCACGTGCACCGACGCGCCGGGGCGCGCATGTTCGTCGAGCACGCGGCGGGCCTCGGTCTTGAGCGTGTCGCATTCCTTGGCACTCAGCAGGTCGGGAATGACGAGAAATCCATCGCGATCATAGCGGGCGGCCGGGGAAAGAGATTCGGGCTTTTTCATGGGATGACGGACACAGGCTAGCAGGACCGGGGATTTTTGGCTTTAGCGGCCAAAAAAACAGATTTAGCAATTTTCTCTATGCCGGACTTTCCCGCCAGCGGCCCCTCGCCCATCGTCAGCATCCGGCTGGTGGAGCGTTTTGAGCGGCCGACGCCGGGCTTCACCTACCAAGCGACTTCCCTTCCCGGCCACTTGATCCACCTCGTGCTCGCGGGCGAGGTCGAGCAGGCCTGCAACGGCCGGCGCCAGCGGCTCACGCCGGGCACCGTGGTCTGGTATCACGAGGACGAATGGGTCGAGGGCCGTGTGCTCACCGGCCCCTGGGTCTATTACTCCGTCAATTTTTCCGCCCCGGGGCTGGCGCCGCCGGACTTTGAGGCGCGGTTGCAACCCGGACGCGGAGACCTTGAGGCCACTTTCGCGGCGTTGCACACGGCTTGGCGGACCGAGCCATCGGCGGCGCGCGATTTCGCCTGTCAGGCGCGGCTGCTGGATCTGTTGGCGGCGTTGCAAGTCAACGCCGCCCCGCGGCCGGCTCCGACCCCGGCCGCCCGTTTGTGGTGGGATGTCGAGGCGTGGGCCCGCCAGCACATCGACCGCCACCTCACCCTCACCGACCTCTGCGCACAGTTTCATCGCAGCGCGAACACCCTTGCTCGCGCCTGCGTCGACGCCGTGGGGTTGCCGCCGATGAAACGCCTGAAACAGATTCGCCTAAGCCTCGCGCGCGGTCTCGTGCACTACTCAGACCTCAACATGACCGAGATCGCCCTGCGCGTGGGCTACGCGCGGGTGCACGAATTCTCCCGCGATTACCGCAAGGCCCACGGTCTGCCGCCGACCGCGGACCGTGCGGGCCGGCGTTGATGCAGTTTCGGCTTTAATCCGGCGCGCGGGCCGCCAGTGTCTCGCAACGCCATGACGCTCAGCCCGCTCGACTGGCTTATCATCGTCGCCTACCTCGCCGGCTGCATGGCCGCGGGTCTGTGGATGCGCCGCTACGTGCGGGGCGTGGAGGAGTTTGCCATCGCTGGGCGCGAGATGAACGTGAACCTCGGCATCGCCTCGCTGGCCGCGACGGAGATGGGCTTGGTCACGATCATGTATACCGCCCAACTCGGCTTCGAGAAGGGCCTTGCGGGCGCCAGCGTGGGCGTGATCATGGCGGCGGCATTTTACCTGGTCGGCCGCACGGGGTTCATCATCGGTCCACTGCGCACGGCGGGCGTGATGACGATCCCGGAGCTGTTTGAGAAACGGTTTGGCGGCCGCGTGCGCTGGCTGGCGGGCTTGTTCGTCGTGCTGGGCGGACTGCTCAACATGGGCATCTTCCTGCGGCTCGGCGGCGAGTTCCTCGTCTGGTCCACCGGCCTGCCCCCGGCGTGGCTGGAGTGGGTGATGACCGGACTGCTCGGCCTCGTGTTGGTCTACACCGCACTGGGCGGAATGCTCTCGGTGCTCGTCACCGACTACCTGCAGTTCCTCGTGATGGGCGTGGGCTTGGTGGTCACATCCGTGCTCGTGCTCATGCACGGTGGCGGCTGGGATCTCTTCGAGTCGCTGCAAGCCGGCTGGGAAAGCGGTCGCATCGCCTCGCATCCGTTCAACCCCTTCCACGAGTCGAGCCTCGGCTGGGGCTACCTGCTGTGGATGCTCCTGCTACAAGTCGCCGCCGCCACCACGTGGCAGACGGTGGTGAGCCGTGTGCTCGCGTCCAAGGATGCCAGCACGGCGCGGCGAATGTTTACGCGCACGTCCTTCTATTTCGTCGGGCGGTTCCTGCTGCCGGGGCTCTGGGGCGCGGCGGCGTTTCTCTATTTCGCCCAGCAAGGCGGACTGCCTGAGGGCACAACGACTCTCACCGCCATGCCGACCTACCTCGGCGTGATTCTGCCCGCGGGGCTCATCGGCCTGGTGATTGCCGCGATGCTGGCGGCGGAAATGTCGACGGACAGCGGTTACCTCCTCACCTGGGCCACGGTCATCTACAACGACCTCGTCACCCCTTGCCTGCGCCGGCCGCTGTCGCCGCGCGGCCGGCTTTTGCTCACCCGCCTGCTCGTGCTGGGCATTGGCGTGTTCCTGCTGTTCTACGGCCTGTGGTATGAACTGCCGGGCAACGCGTGGGACTACCTCGCGGTCACGGGCAACATCTACCTCGCCAGTGTCTTCACCTTGCTCGTGGGCGGACTCTACTGGCGCCGCGCCAGCCGCACCGGTGCCTACGCGGCGTTGATCCTTGGCGCGATTGGCCCGGTCACATTTCTTCTGCTCGGTCAGCGCTTCGCGATCGCCCCGGAAGTCGCGGGCACCGCGGCCTTTGGTCTCGCCGCCGTCGGCATGATCGCCGGCTCCCTCCTCAACCCCGACCGCGCCACCGCCACGTCATGAACGATCCCTTTTTGATCTTCTGGGCCATCCTGATCCTGGGCTCGATCGCGTGGTATGGTTTCCTCGTGCTCTACATCGGCGTGCGCGCCGGCCGGGACATCCAAACCCTGATCAAGTCACTGCGCCACGACCGCGAGGACTAGGCCGCGCAGCCCAAGGCGAGCGCCAGTGCGGCCGGCAGCGCCTGCACCCACAGGATGCGGCGACTGACCGTGAGCGCGCCAAAAATCCCGGCCACGATCACGCAGGCGAGAAAGAACACGCGCACCGTCGGATCGCCGCTCAACAGGGCCCAGACCAAACCCGCGGCGAGATAGCCGTTGTAGAGGCCTTGGTTCATCGCGAGAGCGCGGGTCGACCGCGCTTTTTCCTCCGAGAGCTTGAACACCTTCCGGCCATAGGGGCGCGTCCAGAGAAACATTTCCAAGACGAGAAACCAGAGGTGCAGGAGGGCGACCAAGCCCGTGAGGACGTCGGCGAGGGGTTTCACGCCGACACTCCAGCCGATCGCTCGACTGGCGGCAATGGCGGAGTGCAGCCTTTGCGCTGGTCAAGGCCGCGAGTCCCGCCAAGCTCCCGCCTACCCCTCATGAAACTCTTCCGCCTGCTGCCCTTGCTCCTCCTCTGCCTCGTCCCCGCGCTTCGCGCCGAGGTCAGCGAAACCAAGCTCGCCCTCGCCCGCGAGGCCATCCAGGCCGTCCAGGCCGACCGGTTGTTCGACTCACTCGGCGCCCAGTTGAAG
>JAPOIC010000147.1 GCA_029979145.1 Opitutaceae bacterium | reverse complement strand
GGGCGGGGTCGCTGACCTCGCCGCGAATTTGCAGGGCGCCACCGAAGGCGGGGTCAGCGACCCCGCCCTACAAGAATCAGCGCAGACAACCCCAAATCAGCGTTCCCTCTCCGTGCTAGCCTGCGTGCACAGGAAAAATCGCCAACACCTGCTGGTGGGGGCCATGGGTTGGCGGGTGACATCGACGAGCCGCAGGTCCAAAGTTTCCACCGTCATGCTTACCCCCGCCAAAATCGCCCAGTTCCAATCCCAAGGCTACCTCCGCGGCGCCAAGGTCCTCGACGACGATCAAGTCGAAACGTTGCGCGCTGAGATCGAGCGCGTCATTGTCGATCGCGACCGCGACGACATTCCACAGCCGGTGCTCTGCCACAATTTCACGCACGATGAAAACGCGCCCGTTTGGCAGATCGTGAATATTTGGGAGGCCAGCCCGGCGTTCAAGGGGCTCATTCACAACCGGCAGATCGCCGAAGAGATGGCCCAGCTCACAGGCGCGACCGAACTGCGCATCTGGCACGACCAGATCCAATACAAGCCAGCCTCCCGCGGTGGCGTGAACATGTGGCATCAAGATGCGCCGCTGTGGCCGATCATCGCACCGATGACCGAAGTCACGGCCTGGGTGGCGCTGGACGACGTCGACGTCGACAATGGCTGCATGAGCATGGTGCCGGGGTCGCACCTCTGGGGCGACCACATGGACCACCTGCGCACGTGGAAAGATTTCGTGAAGGACGTGCCGGCCGAATTTGAAGGCCACAAAGTCGAGGTGAAGTTCTGCCCGGTGAAGAAGGGCGAGGTGCACTTTCACCACTCGCTCACCTGGCATGGCTCCCACGCCAACACCAGCGGGCGACCCCGCCGCGCCATCGCCCTGCACTATATGACGGGCGAGACCCGCTACGTTGAAGCGGGCGAACACCCGATGAAACAGTTCGTGACGGTGGCAGATGGTGAGCTCCTGGTCGGCGAACATTTCCCGCTCGTGTGGAGCAAGGACGCGGTGCCGGCCTGAGGGATCTGGGGAGAGTGGCGCGCAGATCGCACGCCCGCGAACGGCGCGACCACGGGAAGTTTGCGCTTGGTGGACGGGCACGTCCCGGTGCCCGTGGTTCGTTGCGGTTCGATTTTCAGGAAGCCCGGCTGGCCGCGGCGAGCGCCTTGGTCTTGGCTTGGGCGAAGAGCGTCGCGAGCTGGTGCCAGACGCGCTGCGGGAGAACATCGTCCGCGGCCTTGACCACGCCCTCGATGTGCGAGGGTTGCTTTACTCCCGCGATGGCGCTGGTGATGGCGGGATTGGTGAGGGTCCAGCGCAGCGCGAGCTCGGGCATGGTCAGGTAGAGTTCGGCGGCGATGACCTTGGCTTGGTCGATGGCTGCAAGAACGTGCCGCAGGCCTTCACCGTGAAACAGCGGACCATTGGCGCGGTTGCCGGTGATGATGGAGTCGGCTTGGTAGTGTCCGCCCGCTCGCGGAGTCGATTCGGGATTGCGCGCAGTTTGAGCGGGAAACCACCAAGCCGGTGGTGATCGGGCTGGATCCGGCCAAGGAGCGCGAATTGCTCGCGCGCCTTTGACCCGGAGAATCAGGCGCGCGACGCTACCCAGAAACGACATTCGTCGGAGAAATCACGGACCTTGCGCGACTCGGGCGAAATCCGACGTCGCATCTCGTCGTAGGTGTGCGTCCAACCGGTGGCCTTCAGGTCAGCAAGGATCTCCTCGCGCACCGGCAGGTGCATGAAAGTGCGGCCGACGCCGTCCTCCTCGTAGTAACGGTCGCCGAATTCGCGCAGGATTGGGTCCTGTTTGCCTTTGGCCCAGCGCGCCGCCTCGAGGCGCCAGAGCACGCGCTCCTCGGCGGAGTCCTCGCGGTCGTGCGTGGTGAACATCAGCGGCGCGCCGGGACGACACAGGGCGGCAAGCTGACGCAAGGCCCGGCGGCGGTTGCGGCGCAGGGGAATCTGCATCAGGCCGTTGAACATGAACAACGCGCCGTCGAACCGCTGGTTTGCCACGGCGGGGTGACTGGCGACGCGCGTGGCGTCGGCGTGGAAGAGGGTGACATTGGCTTCACGCTCGTGCGCGAGGCTTTGGGCTTGGGCGAGCAATTCCTCGGCGAAATCGAACGCGTGCAGGTGCGTGTATCCCGCCTCCGCCAAGGCCACGGACACGCGCCCGGCACCGCAGCCAGCCTCCAACAGGTGTGCCTGGCGGTCGGGGAAAAAGCGTTCGATCAGCCGCCGTTCCGACTCCCACAACCCGAGCCCGTGCGCCGCCTTGGTGTAATGCACCACGGCGCGAAGGTCGTTGAAGTCATCGCGCACAGTTGTCCCGCGCACCGGCCGCACCGACTGGCTCATAGGTGCTTGGCGAGAAAGGCCTCCACGGCCCTTAAAAATTCGCCGTAGTGTTCCCGGTCGGCAAAGCCGTGATACTCGGTGTCGAAGAACAGCTTTTCGTGCGGGACCTTGTTGGCGGTGAGTTCGGAGAGGAGCCGGGTGGATTGCTTGTAATTCACGGTGCCGTCGAGCTTGCCATGGATGACGTAGACGGGGCACTTGATGGCGGCGACATGGTTGATGGGCGACATGGCGTCAAACCGTTCGGTTTGCTGCTTGGGGTCACCAAGCTTTCGCTTCAGGTAGTCGTAGTTGAACTGGTCGTATTTGGCGTTGGTCCAATGCTGCTTGAGCATCTGCTCCCAGTCGAAGACGCCGGCAAACGTGATGGCGCAACGGTAGAGGCCGGGCTCGAAGGCGGCGCCGGCCACCGCGAGGTAGCCACCAAAGCTGCCGCCGAAAATCGCCACGCGGTCGCCGTCGACGATGCCCTGCTTGATCAACTGCTTCACCCCGTCGGTGACGTCATCGTGCATCTTGCGGAAATCGAACGCTTCCGCCTTGGAGATCGCGCGATTGTAGCCGGCGGACCCACGGTAGTTGGGTTGGAAAACGGCATAGCCGCGCGATGTGAGGAACTGCACCTCCGTGTTGAAGCTCCAGGTGTCACGCAGCCAAGGGCCGCCGTGCGGATTGACGACAAGCGGAGGCTTCTTCCCGTCCTTGCGCGGCCCGGGAAGAGAAAGGTAGCCCTCGAGCTCAAGCCCGTCGCGCGCTTTGAACTTGATCGGCTGCATCAAGCTGGCGGCGGCGGCATCGAGCCAGGGCCGACCTTCGGGCAGCGCCATCATCGACTTGTCCTTGCGGGTGTAGATGACGTAGCGGGGGGTGTCCCGGCCGGAGGTGGAGTAGATGACGAAGCGCTCAAGATTCTTATCGCAGTCCGAAATCACATTGAGCCGACCGGGGAGCTGGGCGTTGATCTCCTTTTGCACGGCGGCGAATTCGGGGTCCAGGGGCAGCTGGACGGTGACATTGCGGTCGTAGCTCAGCGCGAGAGGACGCATTTTCCCTCGGCCCGAGCGCACGCTGCGAATGGAGGCGTCATACATTGAGTAGAAATTGTCGCTGTAGATGGCCTTGCCGAAGTCACCGGTGCTGACTTGGTAGCGGTGAAGCGTGCTGGCAGTGGCGCCCTCGGCGTAGTGCCCCACGTAGATGAAGTCGGGATCGGAATCGAAATCGATGATGTTGGTTTGCTCGGGATCGAGCGGCAGGGCGATCCACGGGGCATCAGGTCCGCGGCGATAGTGGTAGATTAGTTTCCCATCCGTGTAAGTGATGACCAGCCGCAACTCGCCCTCGACATCCGTGCCCACCGTCTTGAACTCGCCCGCGGGAATATCGAGCCACTCCTTGACCATGTAGCGGTTGTCTTTGACCCCGGCGATGCCGGACGGACGGCGGGCCGCGCTGATGATCGCCACGCCGGTGCGGCCGGTGTCGATTTGCCGGCCGGCGCGAAATCCGGCGATGAACAGGTCGGGGTCGCGGCGGAGGTGGCTGTAGACCTCCATGTTGACCAGTTCGTGCATAAGGTAGCCCGTGATCTTGCCTTGTCGGGCGCTGAAAATGGCAATTTGCGGGAAATGGAGTTCCGGGTGAAACGTGTGGACGAGCAACCGTTCCTCATCGATCCATTCGATTTGATAGACATCGGAACCTTGGAGATCGAATCGCTCGGTCTTGCCGGTCTTCAAATCCGTGCAGTTTAGGTGAAAATATTCCCGACCTGACGGGGTGAGGAATGCGACGAACCGGCCGTCTTTTGAAATGGTCGCGTTCAGGATTTCCGGCCAGCGCACGTAGTCATCAGCGGTCGGCAGGCCCGCAAAAACGGGGGACGTAAGGGCAAGGATGAGCAGAAACCAAAAGTTGCGGAGGCGCGGGAATTTCATGGGGAGAGATGGTCGTAAGGCTAGCCTCGCGAACCTTGACTGGGCAAGTGCCGGTTCCGCCGGCGGGGCCGCATTGTTTGCCTCGACCCGAGGGTTTAGGCGCGGCGCCACGCGGCGATGAACATGCCGTTGGCGTTGAGGGCGTGGGGCGTGAGATGCAACGCGTCGGCGGGCTCGCGGCCGGGGAGGGTGAAGGGCGCGGGGGCGAACTCGGGATGGGCGGCGGTGAAGGCCTCGGCCACGACGGTGGTCTCGCTGCGTGTCAGGGTGCACACGGCGTAAATGAGGCGGCCGCCGGGCTTCACGGCGGGGGCAACGTGGTTAAGCAACGCGGTCTGCGTGGCGGCGAGCTCGCGGACGTCGTCGGCAGTGGTGGTCCAGCGCGCGTGCGGATTCCGCTGCCACGTGCCGGCGCCGCTGCAGGGCGCGTCAACGAGAACACCGTCGAACTTGGTCTTCGTCGGCAGGCGTTCGCCGCCGTCCCACAGGACGCTGCGGAAATTGAACAGCTTGGCGCGGGCCGCGCGGCGCTTCAGCGACTGGAGCCGGCGCTCGTTGCGATCGGTCGCCCAGATCAGGCCCTTGTTGGCCATAAGGTCGGCGAGGTGGAGGGTCTTGCCGCCTTCACCAGCGCAGGCGTCCCACCAGGTTTCGCCCGGATTGGGCGCGGCGGCGATGGATACAAGTTGTGAAGCGAGGTCCTGAATTTCGAAGGCGCCGGTGTGAAACTGCGTGGTCCGGAAAAGGTCCTGCGTGCCGACGTAGCACACGGCGTCGGGCGAAGCCGGGGTTTTCTCACAGTCGCCCAAGGCGGCGGACAACGCGCCGGCGGTGCCGGGACGGGCGCGCAGCCAAAGGGCAGGGTCGCGCTGAAGCTGGCGCAGGTCGTCGGCGGAGAACTCAATCTCGTCCGCGGCCCACGTCGGCACGGCGCGGGCGGCCAAGGCCTCGGGCTTGATTGAGCGCGGATCGCGGTCGAACCGCGCAGCCACCTGTTCAGCTTGGGCAAGCTGGCGTTGGAGCGAGTCGCGGGAGTCGAGCCAGTTGAACCAGCGGTAGTAGATAAAGACGGTGCGGCTGATCACCCGGCGCAGCCCGGGCGAGACCTTGGAGTGGTCCTGGAAGTAGCGCCGCAATGCGGAGTCCGCCGGCAGCGTGGGCGTGACGGAGGCCAGGATGCGGGCGGCGTGGTTCAGGACGGTTTGATCGGCAGGCATGCGTTGCGGTCACGGAATACCGAGTCAGGCCGAAAGGAAAGGGCAGAGTGTGGTGGGGGGCGCTGATGGGCGCTGATGCGGAG
>JAPOIC010000261.1 GCA_029979145.1 Opitutaceae bacterium | reverse complement strand
TCGCGCATGCGGAAGATCACCTCCCAGACGTCGCCCTTGCCATTTGGCACGGCTCCGATGGATCGCACCTTGGCGAAAGCCTCGAGGACAGATTGGTCAAATTCCCGGCTGCCGGACGAGGTGATGATCTTCACGTTGGAGAGCGTGCCGTTGGCGGCGATGCTGAACCGGACCTTGGCCTGCAGCAGGTCGCTGAGCCCTGCCGGTTTGCTGTGGGCCGCCCGCAGGCGTTGCAGCAGCAGCGCAATATAACCCTCGAGGGCATCGGACTCGGCTTTGGTCAGCGCCTTGCCCCCCGCTCCGCTTTTGGCCGTGACCGAGCCGCCGGTGATGCCCTTGACGTTGATGGTCTTCACTTGCACGGGCCTCGACTGCGTGACCTTCGTTGGGTTGGGCTGGTTGGCGTGCAGACGATCAAATTCCGCCTTCGTCATCTTCTTCACCGGCTCGGCCTTGGGCTCCGGCTTCGGCACGGTTTTCTTGGGCTCGGGAGCCGGCTTGATTGGCGAAGGCTCGACCTTGCGGGGCTCCGGGGCCTTTTGCACCACGGGCTCGGGCTCAGGTGCTGGTGGGGTCGGCGTAGGCACCGGTGTGGGCGAGCGCGCGACCTTGGGCATGTTGAACTTCACCATCTGGTCGGAGCTCGCGGCCGGGGCCTCGGTCGCCGCGTAGTTGTCGCCCTCCCCCGCCACGAGTTCGAAGATCTTTGGCAGCTCCGGCACCTTTTGCTGCACGAAGTAAGTAAAGAACAAGATCACCGCGACGATTGCCGCGTGCAGCGTCACCGAAAGGAAAACGGATCCGGGTGAGTTGGCCGACATGACTCAGTCCGTGGTCTGCGTGTCGAAGGTGATTTTGCTCAGGTTGTGCTTCTTGATCTCGTCCATGAGCGAGACCACCTTCTGATACTGGAGACTCCAATCAGCGCGAATACGCAGCACCGCGGGCTTGGTTTGCCGCGCCTCGTTTTCCAGCAGCGTCGGCAACTGCGAGGCGCTGACCGCGCGCTCACCCCAGTAATACTGGCCGTCGCGGGTGATGCTAATGGTTTGAAAACGCTGGTCCTTATCCTCGGGAGCCTGCGCGCGCTTGCTCTCGTTCGGCAGGTCGATGCGGATGGCCTGCTCCTGATTGATGAGCGGCGTCGCGATCATAAAGATAATCAGCAGCGTGAACCCGAGGTCGATCAGGTTGGTCACGTTGAGCTCCGAAATCGGAGCGGCCGAGCGCTGTCTGCGAAAGGTTCTCGCCATGATCAGTCGCTCTCCAGTTCGATGCGGTCAGCCAGCGAACTGGCGTAGTTTTCGAGTTCGGTGATGAGCTGGCGGTTGTGGCCGAGGAGGAAGTTGTAGCCGAACATCGACGGAATCGCGACGACGAGACCAGCGACGGTGGTGAGCAAAGCCGACGCCACGCCCGGGGCGATGCTTTGGATGCTGGCGGATTGTTGCACCGAGATGGCGCTGAAGGCCGCCATCACGCCCCACACCGTGCCAAGCAGGCCAAGAAACGGCGCGCCCGAGACGATCGTGGCGAGAAAGATCATGCTGGATTCGTAACGGAGGGTCTGCCGGGCCAGTGCGCGTTGCAGCGCGTTCTCGGCATGCTCGAGCCGGGCGCGCGTGCTGTCGCGGCCCTTCTCCTTGCCGATGGCCGCGGCGCGCCAATAACTCTCCACCGCGTCGGCAAACAAGTCGGCATAGGGAATCGACCGGCGCTGGCGGAATGACTCCGGCAGATCGAGCAGCGAACGCTCGTCGCGCAACCGCAGCTCGAAGCTCTGGTTGAGGTAGCGCAGCTTTTTCAGGTCGTTGTATTTCCCGAACATGATCGACCAGGCCACGATGCTAAAGACGCCGAGCCCGATGACGATGATCTGACCCACCGTGTCACTGGTGGTGAAGATGTGGATGATGTTCATCCCGATGACCGGGATCGAGGACAAAAGGGCGACGCACATGGCGGACATGATAGTTGGGGCCTTTGGTGGTTTCCTTCAATGGAAAAGCCGGTGATGACGGCGCGAATCTGTTTGCGGCGACCCGACGCGGTCCGTTCGCTGATTCGCTCGCGTCATGGATTTCAAGACCCGCACCCTCCAGGAACTCCGCGCTCGCCGCGCCCAACTCGCCCACAAGCGCACCCTAGTCGGCTTTGACGGCTTCGTCGACACGATCGTCACGCCGGTGGCGCTCCGAGCCGGCCAAGGCGACAATTTCACGCCCATCGGCACAATTGCCGAGTTTGGCCAGCGCATCTCGGCCGCCGCCGGCAAGAGCACCAACCTTGAGTTCTACCCCCGCATGGACAAGCTGGGCGGCAACGGCCCAATCATGGCCAACGCCCTCCTCGCCCAAGGCGCGGCCCTGACTTATATCGGCGCCCTCGGCCGGCCGGTGCTTAACCCGGTTTTCGGCCCGATGGCCGAGAAATCCGAGATTTTCAGCCTTTGCGACCCCGCCGCTACTACCGCCGTGGAATTCACCGACGGCAAGCTCATGCTCGGCATGATGAAGAGCCTGGACGAGATCACGCCGGAGCGCATCGACGAAGTGGTCACGCCCGACCGTTACCGCGCGGCCCTGGACGCGGCGGATCTCGTGGCCTTGGTCAACTGGACGATGATCCCGAACATGACCGCCGTGTTCACCGACTTGGTGGAGCGCGTCCTTCCCCAGATTCCGGTCAAGCCGGGTCGGGTCTTTTTCTTCGATCTGGCCGATCCGGAAAAGCGCTCCCGCTCCGATCTTGTCTATGCCTTGGAGACGATCGCCAAGTTCGAGCAGTTCGGCGCCGTCACGCTGGGCCTGAATCTCAAGGAGGCCCAACAGGTCTTCTCTGTCCTCGGCTTTGGCACGGAAACCGAATCGGAGAGCGGCCTCCGCGCCATGGCCGCCCGCATTCGTGAGCGTCT
>JAPOIC010000171.1 GCA_029979145.1 Opitutaceae bacterium | reverse complement strand
GCCCTCGACGCCCGGCTTGCCGCGGGGTTCACCGCGCTTCGTGTCGTAGCCGACGATCATCGAATGGTCGTCGATCAGGGCCGACTGCAGCCGGCCGTAGGGGCAGATGACGATGCAGAGCTGCTCGCGAAACCAAGCGAAGTTGAAATAGAGGATGCCGGCGGCAATGAACACAAAGACAAAGGCGCTCCAGTGCTCGGCGGGTGCTTCGTGCATCATGGTCCACAGCTCTCCCAGCGAAACAAAGTAGGCGAGAAACAGGTGAGTGATGGTCAGCGAAACGAGGATATAGAGCGCATGCTTCAAGACCCGTTTGCCGATCTTTTCGCCGGTCCAAGGCGCGGCCTCGAGCTTGCGACGCTTGACCGCGTCGCCCTCGATCCAGCGCTCGATGCGCCGGTAGACGTGGTCAAGAAAGACGGTCTGCGGACAGGCCCAGCCGCACCAAATGCGGCCGAGCAAAGCGGTGATGAAAAACAGGGAGAAGCCGAGTCCGGTGATCAGGAAAAACGTCAGCCACATGTCCTGCGCGGCAAACGTGAAACCGAACAGGTGGAAGCGACGATGCGCGACGTCGAGGAAGACGGCGGGAAAGCCGCCGACGGGTATCCACGGCAGCGAGAGGTAGAGCGCGATGAGCAGGAACGCGCTGACCTTGCGGGCTAGCGCGAAAATGCCGTGGACGTCGGCCGGATAGATTAACGGCCGGGAGCCGTCCTGATTTATCGTGGTGACGGAGTCGAGGGAGGGCCGGGGGGCGGGCATTTCATGCGCTCAGTTTGGTTCAGCATGGTGACTGAGAATGTATGCGACAACCTCGGAAGTCTTTTTCGCACCGATGACCGGACCCCAGGCGGGCATGCCCTTTTCGAGGACGCCCTTGTCCACGACCTTGAGAAGGTCGAGCGGATTGCCGCCGTGGACCCAAGTGTTGTCCGTAAGGTTCGGGCCGATGCCGCCGTCATCGATGCCGCGCATGCTGACTTGGTGGCAGGACGCGCAGGTGGAGTTGAAAACGGCCTTGCCGGCGTCGACGATCAGGGCGTTGCGGCTCATCTGCCAGAGCGTGCCGTCATCGAGGTTCGCGGCGGACGAGGCGAGCTTGACGGCTTCGATCCGGCCGAGCTCCTGCTCGACTCGGGCGCCGTCGGACGGGGCCAGATCAGACTGTTCGGTGTAGAACCAGTAGCCGATCCAGAACGCGATGGTGCCGTAGAAGGTGAGGAGCCACCAGTTCGGCAGGCGTTTGTCGTATTCCTGGATACCGTCGAACGTGTGCTCGCGGATCGCATCTTCGTCATGCGGAGGTGGCTTAGGCGCGTTTGTCATGGGAGGGCGAATTCGGCTCGAAGGGGAGGTTGGCCATTTCGTCGGCTTGGTGGCGCGACATCCGGATGGCGCGCCAGATGGCGCCGAGGAAAATCGCGGCCACGACGATGAAAGCCACGAGGGTGCAGAGCGCGGCGTAGTCTTCGAAAATGAGGCGTTTGAACATGGCGGGAAATCAGCGGTTGGCGGTTACGGCGGAGACCGGCTCGGACTGGCCGAGCTTCTGGAGATAGGCGATCAGCGCGATGATCTCTTTCTCGGGGGCGACATAGGCGCCGGACTCCTTGAGATTCTTGGCGATGCTCTTCGACTGCGCCTTCACGTCGTCGAAGATCTGCTGTGCGCTGAGCGGGCCGTAGGGCACGCCAAGCAGGCGCTGGGCGTTGATCTTGGACGGCAGAGCGGCGACGTCGATGTCGTCGGTCAGCAGCCACGGGTAGGACGGCATGTTGGAGCCGACGGAGATGCTGCGCGGATCCTCCATGTGGCGGAGGTGCCAGACGTCGGGGTATTTGCCGCCGACGCGGGCGAGATCCGGACCGGTGCGCTTGGAACCCCATTGGAACGGGTAGTCGTAGATCGACTCGCCGAGGCGGGAGTAGTCGCCGTAGCGCAGGACATCGGGCACCATGGTGCGGATCATCTGTGAGTGGCAGGTGTAGAAGCCCTCGCGGACGGAGATGTCGC
This sequence comes from Opitutaceae bacterium, assembly GCA_029979145.1. GTDB lineage: Bacteria > Verrucomicrobiota > Verrucomicrobiia > Opitutales > Opitutaceae > Cephaloticoccus. Next base: position 3,059 of record JAPOIC010000171.1, on the reverse strand, counting down.
GGCCCGCGAGTTCCAGCGGTGTGTAGGGCACTTGGAGGCGGTCCTCGACGTTGTCGGCTTTGTGGAGCAGCGCGGTCGGGATGATCTGCACGAGGCCGCCGGCGGCGACCGCGACGAACACGAGCAGGCTGAACGGCAGGGCGTTGAGCAGGAGCTTCTCATACCAGTCCTGCCAACTCTTGCCGCGGGAGTAAAGGAGGGCATAGCCAGCGACCACGGTGATCAGCGCGCCGGCCAGACCGAGGGAGCTGACGATGCCCGAGCCGATCATCCACAACGTGGCGAAGCCAGTGAGGAATACGCTGAGGAGCACGGGTGCGTTGCCGAAGGTGCCGAACAGGCCCATCTTCTCCTTGGCGACGGGTTTCTCGACGTAGACCTCGATTGTGCCATTGACCGGCTGGGCGCCGGCGACCGTGCGCCAGAGGTTGTAGACGAGGACGAACCAGCCGATGAGGTAGAGACCGCCACCGATCACGCGCATCAGCATGAGCGGCCGGATGGCGTTGAGGGTGTCGAGGAAGTTGGGGTAAGTCAGGACGGTGCCGCCCTCGGTGGTGGCGTTGAGCATCAGGCCCTGCATGATGCCGCTGGTCCACATGGCGGCCACGTAGAGTAGGATGCCGACGAGGCCGGTCCAGAAGTGCAGGTTGGCCAGTGAGGTGGAGTAGAGCGGCTTGTTCCAAAGGCGCGGGAGCAGCCAGTAGATCATGCCGGCGGCCATGAAGCCGTTCCAGCCCAGCGCGCCAGCGTGGACGTGACCGATGATCCAGTCGGTGTAATGGCCGAGGGCGCTGACGGCCTTGATCGAGAGGAGCGGGCCTTCGAAGGTCGCCATGCCGTAGAAGGTGATGGCCGCCACGAAGAACTTGATGACGGGCTCCGTGCGCAGTTTGTGCCAGGCGCCGCGGAGGGTGAGGAGGCCGTTGAGCATGCCGCCCCAGGAAGGGGCCCAGAGCATGAGCGAGAACGTCATGCCCATCGTCTGCAGCCAGCCGGGGAGGGCGGTGTTGAGCAGATGGTGGGGGCCGGCCCAGATGTAGATAAAGACCAGCGACCAGAAGTGCACGACCGAGAGGCGGTAGGAATACACCGGGCGCTCAGCGGCCTTCGGCATGAAGTAATACATGATGCCGAGGATCGGCGTGGTCAGGAAGAACGCCACGGCGTTGTGTCCATACCACCACTGCACCAGCGCATCCTGCACGCCGCCGAAGATCGGGTAGCTGTGCAGCCACGACGTCGGGATCGAGAGGTGGTTGACGATGTAGAGCATCGCCACGGTGATGGTCGTCGCGATGTAGAACCAGATGGCGACGTAGAGGGCCTTCTCGTTGCGCTTGGCCAGGGTCCAGAAGAAGTTAACCGCAAACACCACCCAGATCAGCGCGACCGCGATGTTGATGGGCCAGATGAGTTCCGCGTATTCCTTGCTGCGCGAGAATCCGAGCGGGAGCGTGATCGCGGCGGCGACGATGATCAGCTGCCAGCCCCAGAAGTGCAGGGCGGAGAGGAAGTCGCTCGCGAGCCGCGCCTTCACCAGGCGTTGCGTCGAGTAATAGACGCCGGCGAACATCATGTTGCCGACGAACGCGAAAATGACCGCGTTGGTGTGCAGCGGCCGCAGGCGCCCGAAGGTCAGCCAAGGCAGGTTGAAGTTCAGCCGCCAGAAATTCAGCTGCGAGGCAACGAGCACGCCGACCAGCATGCCCACGGCGCCCCAGATGACGCACGCGAGCAGGAACTGCCGGACGACCTTGTCGTTATACTCAATGGTGACTTTTTGTTCGCTCATGGATGAAAAGGGTCAGCTGTGCTTGTGCTTGAGGCAGCCGGCGCAGGGCGGGCGCAGGCCGGTGCGGCAACCGCATTCGTGGGCGCCGTGGTGGTGATGGTCGTGGTGATCGTCCTCGCCCACGACGCGCGGGGTCTCGTCGGCCAGCGGCATCAGCGCATTGCGCTCGGCGCTGGAGTAACGACGGCGCGAGGTCTCGCGCAGGAAAAAAATCACGAAGGTAAACACCAAGCAAAGGCTGATGGTGAGGGTCAGGGGGATGACGGACATGGTAGGTTGGGTGACAAGGACTTCCAAGTGACGTCGCCATGCTACCCGAACCCGGTCAGTTGCGCTCCGCGCAGCTTGGCTGGGCCTACGCATATTTTGTCGCGCGGGCGTCGGGCAAGCCAACATCTGCACATGCTTGGGCAACGGCCGCGGAGCCGTTGGCGCCCGTGGCGAGTAGGCTGGAGTGGATGGCCGGACGACCGTCCCAGCTCCTGCATACCCGCATGGCCGCGCTCAAACGCGATTGGCTGCGCCGGCTGCGCGCGCGACCACCGGTGTCTGCCTTGGCTCACGTGGATATCCTGGTTTACCGGGTCGACGACACCTTGCGGCAGTTGCGGGGCCTGTTGGACGGGCAACCGGACCGGCTGGCCATGCAACTGTCTGGGCACTCGGGGTGGCGCGATGGCTGTCAGTGCGGACTCAATCCCCTGATGGACTTCTACCTCACCGGCGCCGCGGCGCTGGATGCGATTCTGGTGGGGCTGGACGAGGAGGAGCGCGCGACCGTGGGCCGGGCCTGGCATGTCCTGGCGCAGCGCGAGTTGGAAAATCTATGCGGAGCCTGCTGTCGGCGGACGACGGACTGCGCGATCCACGCGGGCGAGGCTCAGTTGGCCTCGGGGTGCACGCGGGCGCGGTAGTCGGTGGGCGATTCGCCCGCGACTTTGCGGAACACGCGGTTGAACTGCGACAGCGACTGGAAGCCGCACTCGTAGGCCGCCTCGCTGATGCGCTTGTGCGGATTGAGCAAAAGGTTCTTCACCTTCTCGATTCGCACGCGGGCGAGGTAGTCGGTGAACGTCATCCCGGTCGCCTTCTTGAAGGTCTTGCAGAAATAGAACGAACTCATGTTTACCGCCTGAGCGACCTGGCTGAGCGTGACTTCCTCGTGTTGGTGCTCGGCGATGTAGGTGCGGGCCTTGCGCACAACCGGGGAATCGGGCTCCTCGGTCTTGAGCATCAGCTCGGTGCTGAGCGTCGAGAGGTGTTG
>JAPOIC010000085.1 GCA_029979145.1 Opitutaceae bacterium | reverse complement strand
TCTTCAGACCGAGCTGAACGCCGAACCATCCATTCTTCCAGTCATCGAGCTTCGAGTGCATGCGGGCCTTCTTTGCCTAACGCTAAAGCTGAGCCGCGACGGCCAGCGAATGAAATATGGGGGCCGCTTGGAGGACAATGGAACGGCCAACGGCATCCCTGGCCGTCGCTGGCTCGGACGACTGGATGGGCTCTTTATTCACTTCCTCAGGACTCTTCGCCTTCACGATTCAGTGCCTTCTTCTTTTCTTTCACGGCAATGCCTCGAATCACAATGAACAGTGGGACATAGAGCAGAGTCGAGAAGCCGACGGGCGGACTGATCTTCCCGCTTTGCTGGTAGAACGACCATGTGAGGTAGCTGATAAACGCTAGCGCCGCGAGCCCGAGCGCATCACAGAAGACGATAGTGATCCCCCATGCTTTCGCACTGAATCGTTTTTCGCCCATCAGTGTTATTCGGCCTCCCGCGAAAACTTCGTTTCCGTTTTTGGAGCCCGGGTGCGACGCAGGGTAAGGTGCTCGTGGGCAGGGGATAAAGCTCGGAATGAGGTTTTTGGGGAAGCGAACCGGCCCCCAAAAAACTACATTTGGAGGTGGTGGGGGCGAGCGGAATGTGGGGGCTAGAGGCGAGGAGCGATGGGGTGGAGGTCGGAGAAAATGCTGGCGGGACGCCGGCGCGTCCGGGGCATCTGAGGGATGTGAACGTCAACGAGGGCGCCGACGCTCCAGGGGGAAGAGGCTCTAACACTACCTGCGGGACATTTCAGTTGACAGGGGGTGGGGGACTCTCTGTTTTCACGCCTTTTATGAAAGTCGTCTCCTCCATCAAATCCGCGAAGAAGCGTCACCCTGACTGCCAAGTTGTCCGCCGCAAGGGCCGCATCTACGTGATCAACAAGACCGACCCGCGCTACAAGGCGCGCCAGGGTTAATCCCTTCCTTTTGCCGTGAAAGCCGAGACTCATCCCAAGCTCAACAACGTTTGCTTCCTCGATGTCGCGACGGGCAAGCGTTTCCTGACCAAGTCCACCATGAAGTCCGCCCGCAAGGAGCAGATTGATGGTGAAGAATACTTCATCATCGTCCGCGACGTCACGATGGACTCGCATCCCGCCTACACCGGCGAGAAGCGCCTCGTCGACACCGCCGGCCGCGTCGAGAAGTTCACCAACAAGTTCAAGCGCACCCGCCGCTGAACGACTGGAACTGCCCGCTAATTTTCCAAGCCCGCCTTTCCGGCGGGCTTTTTTGTTGCCCGGGGCAAGGCCACTGCGAACGCTGCCGGATCCGTGTCCGCGCCGAAACTCCTGTTCCTCGACTGTGACAACACGCTCAGCGCCATCGAAGGCGTGGATGAGCTGGCGCGGCGGCGCGGCGATGCATGCTTTGCGGCCGTTGAGGCCATGACGGCGGCGGCCATGGACGGCCGGGTGCCGATCGACGAAGTCTTTGGCCGCCGGCTCGAACTGATCCAGCCTTCAGTCGCGGACGTCGCCGCCATCGGCCAGGTTTGCCTGGAGCGCATGGAGTCCACGGCGCGCGAAACCGTGGCGGCGGCCCGGGCGGCGGGCTGGACTCCGATCATCCTGAGCGCGGGGTATACGCAAGTCATTGAGCCGCTGGCGGCGGCGCTGGGCATCGCGCGGATCGAGGCCGTGCGGCTGGAGTTTGATGCCGCGGGCAACTACGCGGGTTTTGACCGGGATTTCCCCACCACGCGCAATGGGGGCAAGCCGGCACGGATATTGCAGTTGCAGGCCAAATTGAAGCCGGCGCGCACCGTGATGGTGGGTGACGGCGTCAGCGACTTGGAGACGGCTCCGGTGGTGGATTTGTTTGTGGGTTTTGGCGGCTTCGTGCAACGTGCCAAGGTCCGCGACGCGGCCCCGGTGTTCATCTCTCGTCTCGGCGAACTTTCCTCCCACCTTACCTGATGAAGAAACTCCTGACCTACCTTGTGCTCGTCGCCCTGCTGGGCGGCGTTTCCGCGGTCGTGGCGGCCGGTGGCGGCCATGATGCTGCCGCGATTGATTTCCCGACCGACGTTAGTGCCTACGCCGATCCCGAGGGCGCCTCGGTATGGGCAGTGGTGAAGGCGCGCGCGGCCGCGGAGCCCTTCAATGTCGTGGCCACGGTGGTTTTTGCCCTGGCGGTGATCCATACCTTCCTCACGGCGCGATTCCGCCACTGGGCGCACGTCATCGAGGAGAAGCACGCCGCCAAGCTGCGCGGTCGGCAGCAGAACCCGACGGACAATGATGCCGACGGCCGGCCCGACGAAGTAAGCTTCTGGGGCCAGATCTTGCACTACCTCGGCGAAGTTGAGGCGGTGTTTGGCACCTGGGCGCTCGTGCTCTTCGCGGTGATCATCTCGCAGGAGGGACTCGATACCGCGATTTTCTACTTCGACGACAAGGTGAACTTCACCGAGCCAATGTTTGTGGTGATCATCATGGCGCTGGCCTCGACCCGGCCCGTGCTGAAGCTCGCGGAGCAGTGCCTGCGGGTGGTGGCCCGGATCGGCGGTGAGACGCCACTGGCGTGGTGGCTGAGCATCTTGACGGTGGCGCCGCTGCTGGGCTCGTTCATCACGGAGCCCGCGGCCATGACCATCGCCGCGCTGCTGCTCTGTAAAAAATTCTACGAACTGAATCCCAGCACGCGGCTGAAATACGCCACGATCGGCCTGCTCTTCGTGAACATCTCCATTGGCGGCACGTTGACGCACTTTGCCGCGCCGCCGGTGCTGATGGTGGCGGGCGCGTGGGGTTGGGACATAAAGTTCATGTTCATGAATTTTGGCTGGCACGCGATCTCGGGCATCTTGATCTCGAACGCGGTTTACTTCCTCGCTTTCCGTAAGGAGCTGAAGGCGCTGCAGAAGGCGCCGGAGGATCCCTCGGCCAAGGAAGAACCCGTGCCGGCGTGGGTGACCTTTGTGCACCTGCTGTTCCTCGCCTTCACGGTGTGGATAGCGCACGAGCCGGTGCTCTTCATCGGCGGCTTCCTTTTCTTCCTCGCGTTCTCCGAGGCCACGGCGCACCACCAGAGCCGGGTCGGGCTGCGCGGCCCAATGCTCGTGGGCTTCTTCCTCGCGGGTCTGGTGATCCACGGTGGTCTGCAGGCGTGGTGGATTCAGCCGGTGCTGGGCTCGCTAGGCGAGGTACCGCTGTTTGCGGGTGCGACGATCCTGACGGCGTTCAATGACAACGCGCTCATCACCTACCTCGCGACCTTGGTCCCGGGCTTCAGCGATGAACTGAAATTTGCCGTGGTGGCGGGTGCGGTGACGGGTGGCGGTTTGACCGTGATCGCCAACGCCCCCAATCCGGCGGGCCAGTCGATCCTGTCGCGCTACTTCAAGGAAGGCGTTTCGCCCCTCGGGCTACTCGCCGCGGCGCTGGTGCCGACGGCGATCGTCGCCTTCTCGTTCATGGTGCTCTGACCGGGCGCGGCCGGCGGACTTTTCTTACGGGAAAAGTCCGCGGCTCTGCTTGGCGCTGGCCACGCGCTCGATGCCCAGGGTCTGGGCGGCGAGGCGGCGGCTGAACTTGAACTTCCGCTTCTGCGCTTCGACGGAGTCCTTCGCCTTGTCGAGGATCTTGAAGAGCTTAGTCATGACCTCGTCGCGCTCCCAGTAGTAGTTGGCGCGGTTCTGCAGCCACTCGAAGTAGGAGACGATGACGCCGCCGGCGTTGCAGAGGACGTCGGGGATGACCTCGATGTCGCCGCGCTTGTCGAGGACCTTGTCCGCCTGATTGGTCGTCGGGCCGTTAGCGGCCTCGGCGAGCAGCTTGCACTGGAGCTTGGCGGCGATGCCCGGCGTGATCACGCGCTGGAGGGCGGCCGGGACGAGGACGGTGCACTTCAGGGTAAGCAGGTCCTCGTTGGAAATGGCTTCGCCGCCGTCGAAGTCTTTCAACACGCGCTGGTATTGGACGTATTTCACGGCCTTCTGCACGTCGATGCCCTTGGCGTTGTAGATGCCGCCGGTCCAGTCGGAGATGGCGATGATCTTGGCGCCGTAGTTGGCGAGGGCGAGGGCGGTCTCGCTGCCGACGTTGCCGAAGCCTTGGATCGCGACGGTGGCCTTGTTGACGGAGATCTTCATGTCCTCGAGATAGCGCTTCACGAGGTGGGCGACGCCCGCGCCGGTCGCCTCGCGCCGGCCCTGCGAGCCGCCGAGGGAAATGGGTTTGCCGGTCACGATGCCCGGGACGATGTGGCCGACGTGGTTGGAGTAGGTGTCCATCATCCAACCCATAACCTTTTCGTTGGTGCCCATGTCGGGCGCCGGCACGTCGACGTCGGGGCCAATGAACGGCAGGAGTTCCTGCATGTAGCGGCGGGAGAGACGCTCGAGCTCCTTTTCGGAAAGGTGGTCGGGATTGACAATGACGCCGCCCTTGGCGCCGCCGTAAGGGAGGCCGACGAGGGAGCACTTCCAGCTCATCCACATGGCCAGGGCCGAGACCTCGCCGATCGAGACGTGCTGGTGGAAGCGGATGCCGCCCTTGGACGGGCCGGTGGAGAGGTTGTGCTGGACCCGGTAACCCTCGAAGACCGTCACGCTGCCGTCGTCGCGCTTGATGGGCAGGGCGAAGGCGACGCAGCGGCGGGGATACTTGGTGCGGTCGCGGATTTCCTCCGGGAGGTTGATGGCGTCGGCGGCCTGGTCGAACTGGCGGCAGGCCATCTTGAACTCATCGGAATCGTAGAGCGAAGAAATGATGACTTTGGACATGACGGGGGTTGGGGACGCAGTCGTTTATGACAAAAGCGTGGGTCGGACGGGGGATATTGGCAATTGGCTTTGCGGAACGCCCGGATTTCAATGACGTCAACTTATCCGGGCCGAGTGTCCGCATGATATGGTGTCCGTGCTGAAATTTCTGCGTTGGCTTTTCCAAAAGGTGGGGGCGGCCGTCCTGATGGTGGCGCTCGCGCTGACGGCGTGGGCGTTGTGGATCTTCTTGAAGGACAACGTCGATTTTGACCTGCAGCACAACGAAATCGTGCGCGCCCTGACCGGTCAGCGCACGGAGATCCGCGAGGCGCTGGGCGACGTCGACCGGCGCCAAGAACAGCTTTTGCAGGAGATCACGGCGGAGAAAAAACGGGCGGAACAGGCGGCAGGCGTGGTGCGGAAGCTCAAGGAATTGGAGAGCACTTGGGACAAATATGTCGGCAATCCCGAGCAGCAGAAGGCCAACGCTGAGCAGATGCCCAAGATGAACGCGATGCAGGCCGATGCGGAGACCAAGGTCGCCAATCTGGAGGCGGCCTACACCCGGGGCACTTGGGAGCGCGACGGGCTGGAGCTGGCGTTGGGCAAGCTGGAGGAGCGCATCGTCAAAGCCGAGGCGCAGCGGTCCAAGGTCGTGCACTACCTGGAACGCGCGTGGGAGCGCTCGAAGTGGTGGGTCGTGGGCGCGCTGGCGCTGTATTTTTTCGGTCCGACCGTCGCGAAGCTGGGACTGTATTACGGTATGGCACCTATCGTCATGCGCGGCCGGCCGGTGCGGTTGAATCCGGCAGCGGGCGTATTGCCCGAGGTGGGCGCGAATCGGGTTTCGCTGGAAGTGCCGCTGCAGACGGGCAACCGGCTGTGGATTCGCGAACGCTTTTTACAGTCGTCGGATGAAGGCGTGACCAAAAAGACTCGGATGCTGCTGGATTGGGGCATGCCCTTTACCTGCCTCGCAAGCGGCCTCACCGAGCTGATCGAGTTGCGACCGGCGAAAGACGCGAGCGAACAGCGCATCACGCTTTCGAATCAGGCGAATCCGCATATCGAGCTGGCGCTAATCACGCTGGGCGAGGGCAGCACGTTGGTGCTGCGGCCGAGTTTTCTGGCGGGCATCGTGACCGAGAGCGGCCGCAAGGTTAAGATCCGGCGCCGCTGGCAGATCTTCCGCTGGCAGGCCTGGGTGACCCTGCAGTTTCGCTATTTCGAGTTCCTTGGTCCGGCGCGACTGATCGTGGCGGGCAGTCGCGGCGTGCGCGTGGAGCGATTGGCCGCCGCGGCGCGCCGGACCAATCAGGATGCGACCATTGGGTTCACGCCGGCGTTGGACTACAAACCGGTGCGCGCCGAGACCTTCTGGGGCTACTACCGCAGCATGAATCCGCTGTTCGACGACTTGTTTTCGGGTGAGGGATTCTTTCTCTGCCAGGAAATCTCGACCGAGGGCGAGGCGCGCAACGCGCGAAAGTTCTGGGCTGGCCTCTGGGGCGGGGCGCTCAAAGTCTTCGGCCTGTGAACGAACCTCACGGAGCCCTCGGCGTCCTGTTTGACTGGGACGGCGTCATCATTGATTCCTCGCGCCAGCACGAAGCAGGCTGGGAGCGGCTGGCCGCGGAAGAGGGCCGTGAATTGCGGCCGGACCATTTCACGCTCGGATTCGGTCGCAAGAATGAGTGGATCATTCCGGAATTATTGGGGTGGACGAACGACCCGGCGGAGATCCGGCGGCTCTCGCTGCGCAAGGAAGCGCTTTATCGCGAGATCGTGGTGGAGCGAGGCATCGCGCCGTTGCCGGGTGTGCACGTGTTCTTGGAGCGATTGAAAGCCGCTGGCGTGCCCACGTGCATTGGGTCGTCCACGCACCGGGCCAACATCGACACAATTCTCGACGTCATGGGGTTCACGGGTCTGTTTGGCGGCATCGTCACCGCCGAGGACGTGAGCCAAGGCAAACCCCATCCCGAGGTTTTCCTGAAGGCCGCAGCCAAGACTGGGCGCGTGCCGGGGAATTGCATCGTGTTTGAAGACGCGCTGGCCGGAATCGAAGCCGCCCGGGCCGGCGGCATGAAGGTCGTGGGCGTGGCGACGACGCACCCGGCCGAGGACCTGCACATGACCGACCGGGTGGTGCACCAACTCGACGAGCTCACGGTTGCGGATTTGGCGGCCTTGGATTCCCCTTAGGCATGCTTTTTTCGCTCAACTCCGACTATCAGCCGACGGGCGACCAGCCGCAGGCGATTGCGAAGCTGGTGGCGTCGATCAAATCGGGGAATCGTGACCAGACGCTGCTGGGGGTCACGGGATCGGGGAAGACTTTCACGATGGCCAATGTCATTGCGCAGTGCGACCGGCCGGCGCTGATCATTTCGCACAACAAGACGCTGGCGGCGCAGCTCTACTCGGAGTTCAAAAACTTCTTTCCGGACAACGCCGTCGAATACTTCGTCAGCTACTACGACTACTACCAGCCCGAGGCCTACATCGCCTCGAGCGACACCTACATCGAGAAGGATTCGTCGATCAACGAGGAGATCGAGCGGCTGCGGATCGCCGCGACGAGCTCGCTGGTTTCGCGCCGCGACGTGATTGTGGTGGCGAGCGTGTCGTGCATCTACGGCTTGGGCTCCCCAGAGGATTTCACCGACCTTCGCATCGACTTGCGGCAAGGCGAGTCGCTGGGGCGCAACCGGCTGTTGGAGCGCCTCGTCGACAATCTTTACGAGCGCAACGACATGGAGCTGAAGCGCGGCTGCTTCCGCGTGCGTGGCGACGTGGTGGATATCGCACCGGCCTATTCGGAGCAGGGTCTGCGGGTGGAGTTCTTCGGCGACGAGATCGACGGCATCAGCGAGTTCGATCCGCTCACCGGCAAGGTCATCCGGCCGTTGCATCAGTTCGATCTCTATCCGGCCAACCAGTATGTGACCACTCGCGGCAAACTGGAGCCCGCGATCCAAGCGATAAAACAGGAGCTCGACGAGCGGGTGTCGTGGTTCGAAAAGGAGGGCAAGCTGCTGGAGGCGCAACGCATCCGCATGCGGACGAACTACGACTTGGAGATGCTGCAGGAGATGGGCTTCTGCAATGGCATCGAAAACTACTCGCGTCACCTCACCGGGCGCCGCGCGGGTGAACGGCCGTTCTGTCTGCTGGACTTCTTTCCGAAAGACTTCCTCATGCTGGTGGACGAGAGTCACGCGACCGTGCCGCAAATCGGCGCGATGTATAACGGCGACAAGGC
>JAPOIC010000274.1 GCA_029979145.1 Opitutaceae bacterium | reverse complement strand
TTTTCCCCACCTGTCGTTGACGCCATGGCAACTCTAGCTGTCTCTGGGACGAAGCACATTTTCGTGTCGTAGACGATGAGGGCGTAGCTGTTGTCGACCGGTTCGTCCACGGCTTGGTAGCGCACATCGAGCGAGAGGCGGATCTGGTTCTTGAATTGGCAGCGCAGCGCCTTGTGCACGGTGTGGGCGGGGAAGGTGAGCACATCGCCACACGCGAAGTCGCCCTCGACCCACTGGGTCTCCGTCGGGCAGAGCGGGACGGCGAAGCCGCCGGCGCCCTTGGCGGGCTGCACTGGCAGGTAGCCCTTGGCGTGCGAACCCTTGAGCACGGTCAGGCCGCCGAGTTCGCGGGAGCAGTCGCCGACGGGAAACCAGCAGGTCCAAGCGTTGGCGGTGCCTTGGATGTAAGGGAAGTCCTGGTGCGGCGGAGTGGGCACCATGAACTTGTGCGGCGTCACCATCCGGCAGATGTGACGTGGGTGCACGAGGACTTCGCGTCCGAAGAGGGTGCGGTAGATTTCGATCAAGCGCGGGTGATGCGGCAGCCGATGAAAACGCTCGAGGCGCTGCACGTCGTGATACGCGTCGGCGGTCACGCCGATGTCGGTGCGATGCATCTCCTCGTCGCTGACGCGGTTGATCGCGTCGAAATTGATCAGGCCGCCGAGATCGTCCTGACCCGGTTCACGCCAGCCGTGGCGCTCGACCACGGCGAGCAGTTCGCGGCGGAGGGCGAGGATCTCGTCGACGGGCACGCGGCTCTTGAAGAACAGGTAGCCATCCTCGGCGGCACGGGCCCGCAAGGCCGCCGGGTCGGCGAGCAGCGGCGTGGAGTCGACAAACTCGGTTTTGCGCAGCGCGGCGCGTTCGGGGGTGGGGGCAACCATGGGACGTCGGCGTGTCCTTTGGGCCATTCCCACCTGCGCGTCAAGCGCCCGCCCGCCGCTCAGTCCGCCGGCGGGATTTGGTCCGGCACGCGCTGGCCGGCTGGGCGGATGGGCGCGTCGACGAATCTCGGTTCGGTTTCCCCGGCTGCGATCATCTGCGCGACCAGCCGCCGGCGGAGGTCGGCGGTAACCTCAGCAAAGGTGTCGAGGCCGGCGAGGTTGTTGAGTTCCCACGGGTCGGCCAGCAGGTCGTAGAGGTATTCGTCGGCATAGGTGTCGGCGGCGGCGGTGATGGCCGGCTTGCCGTCGGGCTTGGTGTCGGGGCAGCGCACGCTGTATTTCCAGCGGTGCGTGCGCACGGCGCGGCCGGTGATGTCCTCGCTGATCTGGACGAACACTTCGTCACGCCAGTCCGAAGTCTGCTTTTGGGCCAGCGGCAAGACTGAGCGGCCGTGCAGGCCCGCTGGCACGGCGATGCCGGCGGCGTCGAGCAAGGTGACGGGGAAGTCCACCAAGCTTACCATTTGCTCAAGCCGGCCGCCGCCTTGGAAACCCGGGCCGCTGAGCACGGTGGGGATGCGGATCGAGGCGTCGTGGCAGGAGCGTTTGTATTCGCTGTTGCGGGTCTTGAAGTGATTCCCGTGGTCGGAGGTGTAGAGGATGATGGTGTTGTCGAGCTGGCCGAGGCTCTTAAGTGCGTCGAGCATCCGTCCGAGGGCTTCGTCGAGCCGCTTGATCATGCCACAATAACCCGGCCAGTGCTGCGGCGCGCTGCCGGTCAGGGCGCGCAGGTCCGGGGGCAGGGGGGCGTCGGCGTAGCGTTCTTCGTAGCCGGTCGGCGCCGGGTAGTCATCGCGGTGGTTCTGGTGATGCGGCTCGATGTAGGAAACGAAGAGGAAGAACGGCTGCTCGTCGCGGCTGCGGGCGTCGATGTGGCGAATGGCGGCGTCGGTGAGTGCATCCACGCGGTAGCCGGGCAGGTCGTGCGCCCGGCCGTTTTCATCCCAGACGCGGGTCTGGTAGGCGTCGGAGGTGAACTCCAGGGTGTTGGCCGCGAGCCAAGTTTGGTAGCCGCCTTGTTGCTCGCGCGGCACGGCGCCGCGGGCCGGGTGGGCGAGGTGCCATTTGCCCATGTAGGCGGTGTGGTAGCCGGCGTCGTTGAAATGGTGGGCGAGGGTGCGGAGGCCGGGCTTCATCGTCTGGCCGTTGGACCAGACGCCCGTGGCGGTGGCGTGCAGGCCGGTCTGGAGGCAGGAGCGGGCGGGGGCGCAGACGGGCTGGCAGGTGAAGGCGTTGGCCAGATGTGTGCCCTGCGCCGCAAGTCGGTCAAAATTGGGGGTGAGCCCGAGAGTGGAACCATGAGCGCCGGTGGTGTCGGCGCGCTGCTGGTCGGTGAAGAACACGATGACGTTGGGGCGTTTCGTCGGCATGGCGGAGGGTATCCCAAGGCTGGGGAGGGGGATTGCAAGGCCGCAGGGACGGGCGCCCCGTCTAAATGCGAACTTGTGGGCGGGTCCGCGGTCTCGGATTGTCATTTCTGGTTGTTGGACGTCTATTTTCCTCGCCGCTTTTCTCATGAGTCTTGGTCAAACTCTGCCCCCCGTCTTTCTCTTGGCCCTCCTCGCCTTGGGCGGCCCGCGGCGCGCGCCCGCCACTGTGATTGTCCCGCCGGACT
>JAPOIC010000152.1 GCA_029979145.1 Opitutaceae bacterium | reverse complement strand
AGCCGACTCCTTTATTGGACGGCGCCTGACCGGGACTCGGAGGTGCCGGTGCTTTACTGGATCACGCAGAACGACGAGACGAAGCGGGAGACGATCCGGTTGTTCAACGAATGGCGCAAGGAGCGCGGGCTCCCGCCCATCGACCTGCGGATCGACAATGCCAACCAAGACCCGACGAAGAAACTCGCTCACGGTCTCGCCGGCGTAGGTGCCGACATTCTGGATATCTACAAGTTTGAGACGGAGCTTTTTTCGTCGTCCGGAATGCTGCTCGACATCACCGAGACGGCCAAAGCCCGCGGGTTCTCGCCGGAGGATACTTATCCCGCCCTGCGCAACGACCTGATCGTGAACGGGCGGCAATACGGGTTTCCGCGCAACGCCGGGGCGGAGGTGACCTGGATCAATCGCGAGGCCTTCGCGCGCTACGGCATCCCCGAGCCGAACGAACGCTGGACCTGGGACGAGTTTGAGCAGCTGGGCGCGGCGTTCGTGAATGCCGCGAATCCGCCCGGCACGCGCGAGCGGTCCTACTTCATCCAATCGGTCAGCACGGACCGGTTTCGGCGGGGATTGGGGCTGTCGATTTTCAACGAGACGATGACTGCCTCCGTGCTCGACGACCCGCGCAACGCGGAGGTGATGCGTCGCATCTACCGGTGGTTTGTGGAGCTGCGGCTGGTGCCGACGCCGGCGGAGACCCTCACCCTCACGGCGGCCTCGGAGATGGCGGGCAGCGGCGTGTTCTATCTGTTTCACCAGGGCCGGTTCGCGACCCTGAACATCCCGCGCTACGCCTTCATTCGTTTGCGGCCGCTCGGCAAGATGTCGGTGAAAGTGGTCGAGCCGCCTCACAGCGGTTTCCCCAACATGGAGTTCAGCACCGGGTTCATTGCGGTGTATGCCGGGACGAAGTATCCGGAGGAAGCGATGAGTTTTCAGGAGTTCCTGACCAGTGCGCCGTTCAATCAACTGGTGATTTCCGACGGCGACTCCCTGCCGCCGGTCCCCAAGTTTCTGCACACGGAGGAGTTTCTGCACCCGGTAGGCCGGGAGGACGAGTGGCACTTGGAGGAATTCTTTTCCCGAGCTGCTCCTTCGATCGGCATTTCCTTGAGTCGCAGCCCGTTCATTTTGTCGGGCTCGATCTACCGGCTGATCACCGGCATCGAGTCGGTGGTAGTCGACGGCGTGCTGGCCGGACAGATCACCCCGGAGGAGGCGGGGCGAATCGAGCAGGATCGGATCAATGCGGAAATTGCGCGCAATGTGGAAAAGGACGCGTCGCTGCGGACGCTCTATGAGCGGCTGACCGAGGTGCAGAAGAAAATTGATGCGCGCAAGGCTGAGGGCCGGCCCATCCCGGCGGCGTGGATCAGCAACCCGTTTCATCTCGTCTACTACCGCGCGCAGGGCCTGCTGGAGGAGGAGGGCACCGAATGAAGCCTAAATCTGCTTTCCGCGGACTGCCGATCGCGCTGCTCTTTCTGCTGCCGAACATCCTGGGTTTCATTGCCTTCATCCTCTTGCCGCTGGTGATGAGCTTTGGCATGGCCTTCACGGATTGGGATTTTCTCCGGCACAATATTTTTCGCGGGGAATCGCTGCGGTTCGTGGCGGTGGATAATTTTCTCCAGCTCTTCTCGCACCCGAGTTTCTGGCAGTTCCTGGGCAACACGTTCTTCCTGATGCTGGGCCTGCCGTTCGCGATCGCGGGCAGCTTGGGCGCCGCGTTGCTGCTCAGCCGGGTCGGTCGCGCCCAGCATCGCTTTGGCCCCGCCTTGGGCTTGGCGGCAGTGGTGATGGCGGTAAGCACGTTCTTCCTGTTGCGCGGCGGCATGGCGGAAAGCGGGCTCCTGTTTCTTTTCGGCACGATGGCGGCGACGGCGCTGGTGGTGGGCGTCGTGTCGGGCGGCACCCTTTACCGCACGCTGTTCTATTTGCCGAATTTCACCGCGGGCGTCGCGACCTTCGTCCTGTGGAAAAAACTGTATCAACCGAATGTCGGCCCGATCAACCAGGGCCTCCGGCCCGTGCTCGAAGGACTCTCGGCGTGGGTGCGGGACATGCCGGGCCTCTTCGCTTTCGGGTTGCCGCTGGTGGCCTTTGCCTTGGCGCTGGCGGTGGTGATTTGGCAGGTGCGACGGCTGCGCGCGGCCTGGGATCTCAGCGAAGCCGGCGTGATTGCCGTGTCCGCGGGCCTGCTGGTATTGGCGGTGCCGATCGGCCTGCTGGTGTATTGGCTCGGCGCCGCCGGAAGCACGGCGGTGTTGCTGGTCGGTGCGGTGTTGTTGTTGGTGTTCGCGCATATCCGCCGCCGGCCGCAACCGTGGGGTCGGCCGAAGGCGGCCGATAAGGGCCTCGGCACCGAAGTGGCGCTGGCGCTCTTCGTGGTGCCGTTGCTGTTGATCCTTGGCGCCGCGATGGTGGTCGGCCCGGGCCTGCCGGTGGTGGCGCTGGCCGGCATCGAACCGCCGGACTGGATCGGCAGCTACCACTGGGCGAAACCCTCCCTGATGATCATGATGCTTTGGGCGGCGATCGGTTCGAACAACATGATCCTCTACCTCGCGGGTCTCAGCAACATCCCGCCGGAGCTGTATGAGGCCGCGGACATGGATGGTGCCACGTCGAGCCAGCGCTTCTGGCACATCACGTGGCCGCAGCTCGCGCCGGTGACCTTTTTCATCTGCATCATGGGCGTGATCCACGGCCTGCAAGGTGGCTTCGAAATGGCGCGGGCGATGACGCAGGGCGGACCGGCGGGTGCGACTACGACATTGAGCTACTTCATCTTCACCGAGGGTTTCGAGACCGGGCGGCTGGGCTACGCCTCCGCCGTGGCTTGGGTGCTGTTCGCGTTGGTCTTCGGACTCTCGCTCTTCAACTTCAAATACGGCAATCGCCATGTCGACGACTAGCGGCCCGCCCAAACCCGGTGGCAGCCTCGGGCTGCACGTGCTCCTGGTGGTCATCAGCCTGGTGATGGTGGCGCCGTTTGTGTGGATGTTGCTGACCAGCTTCAAGACGCTGGCGGAGGTCGGGGCCTCGGGCTGGATGCCGGCGGATTTTCAGTGGCACAATTACGTGGAGGTTTTTCAGGTCATCCCGTTCTTGCGCTTCATGGCCAACAGCCTCGTGGTGGCGGGTTGGGTGACGGCGCTGCAAGTCCTGACCAGTGCGATGGCGGCCTACAGCTTTGCGCGCCTGGAGTGGCCGGGCCGCGACCGTGTATTCTTCCTCTACCTCGGCACCATGATGTTGCCGGGTCTGGTGATGCTGATTCCGAATTTCGAAAACATGGTGAAGTTTGGCCTCGTCGACACCTACCTGGGCTTGGTGCTGCCGGCGGCGTTCAGTGCGTTCGGCACCTTCCTCTTGCGCCAATTCATGCTGGGCATCCCGCGCGCGCTCGACGAGGCGGCGGAAATCGACGGCGCGAGCAAGTGGCAGATTTTCTGGGACGTCATCCTACCGCTCAGCCGGCCCGGTCTCGTGACCTTGGCGATCTTCACTTACATCGGAAATTTCCAGAGTTTTTTCTGGCCGCTGGTGATGACCAAGAGCGTGGATCGTTACACCCTGCCGGTCGGCTTGTTGTTCTTCGACAGCGAGCGCGGCCAGGCGACGCACCTGCTGATGGCCGGCGTCACGATGTCCGTCGTGCCGTTGATCAGCGTGTTCATCCTGCTGCAACGGCAGTTGATCCGCGGCATCCAGATCGGCGCGGTGAAAGGCTGAAGTTTTAATTCTGAAGCCAGGAAACCAGGAATCAGCAAGGATAGGTTCGGGGCTCTTTTCTTTTCCGCGGATCGGTGCCTCTGCGTGAAATGCTCGAGATGACAGCGCTGGGATCCCTCCACTGACGCCGCTGCACTCGGGTTCAAAGTTCTAATGGCCTAGCGCCAAGCGCCCGAACGAGTCTTCTCATGGCTTCCTAGATTCCGAATTTGCGTCGGGCGGTGGCGTCCGGGAGTCACGGACGGAAGAACCATAAACGCCATCGGCTATCAGACAATTACGAATGTCGTGAGGACTTTTGCTTGTATTCGCCCCGCCCAAGGGTGCGCTCAGCCGAACGGAGCCGAGTGGAATCGTCCGTCGCCGGTCATCCGGCCGCCGCGCAATTCAGCCAGGCAAGCTGACCGGCCCGCCCATGGCGAAGGCGGTCTGGCGGGCCGATAATAAAGGGTGCCCACGGCTCAGCGTTGGCGAGCCGGGACGGGTTTCAACCGTTGGTGCGGGCGCGTAAACGGGGCGTAGGTTTCGGGCCGGCGGTCGTTGCGCATGTCGATGCCCCAGACCCAGTCGCCGGGGCGGGTAAACATCTCGGCAATGCGCGGCGCGGCGAGGTCGATGGTGGTCAGCGCGATGCCCGGATGACGGCCCGCGTCGGCCAAAATGACGGCGTCGGGGGCAATGATACTGCTGCGGCCAAGCATCATGCCGGGCATCCAAGAGCGATCCTCCGGGCAACCATAAGACACGGGCACGTGGTGCACGCCGTTGTGAATGGCGGGAGCCCGCATGAGGATATCCATGAACTCGCCGCCCCAGCCGCTCATGAGGTGAGGCCAGAAAATGATGGCCGCGCCGTTGAGCGCGAGGCAGCGCGCGCTTTCGGGAAAGGAATTGTCGTGGCAGATCTGCACGCCGACCGTCGTGCCTTTGACCGTGAACACGGGCCATTCGTCGCCCGGGACCACGCCGAATTCCTTTTCGTGTTCGATGCAATGCACCTTGCGGTAGCGCCCGACCTCGCGGCCGGCCTCGTCGAGCACGATGGCGACGTTGCGCACGCGGCCGTCCTCCAGCGCCAGGATCGGGGCGATGATGCCCATGCGGAACTTGCGGGCGATCGGCTTGAAGCGTCGGAACATCTCGGCCTCGGCATCGCGCACCAGGCGCGGGACATTGGTGTGGTGCAGGTCGATGCCGACGGCGTTGAAGATTTCGCCGACGCAGGCGAGATCGGCGCCGCGGCGCCCAGCCTCGGTGAGCGCGGTCACCGCGTGATCAAAATTGGCGCGCTGGCGCGCGGCGGGCGTGCGGCCCGGCGCCGCAGACGGCAATTGCACGGCAGCGAGGGTGAAGGGACGCTTCATGCCGGTGACGATGACGAATCGGTGAGGTCGAGCAACTCCAGGGTGTGATCTGACCGAGCTATGAGCAGGTGGCGGTCACCGAGGGAGAGGACCTCCCGGCAATGAACCCCCGCGGTCCCGGCGAGCGACCACTGGGAGTCGAGCCGCACGATCGCGCGGCGGGTGCCGGCAATGATGCCGCCCGCGGTGGTGCGGTGAACGCTGATCACCGGTCCACCGACATGCTGCCGGCGCACCGCCCGACCGTCGGCCAGGTCGATGGCGATGACGAATCCGTCGGCGCCACCGGTGAGGGCCACCGGCCGTCCGTCGATCTGACCGAGTGAGAAGGCGTAGAGGCTCATGCCGCCCTCGGCCTTCCAGATCCAGGT
>JAPOIC010000086.1 GCA_029979145.1 Opitutaceae bacterium | reverse complement strand
TTGTAACCATTGGAATAAAAATCTGTGCCAAATTTCACCTTAAGCGGGCATTTTCTTTGGCAACCTGCGTCGTGGCTGCGGGTTACGGGACCAGACTCCTTAACATTTCTGCAAGGTCAGCTGACTAACGATTTAAAGAATCTAATCCAACGTGGGGCCGTTTACGGACTTTGGCTCAATCACAAGGGCCGCGTGCAGGGTGATGCCTTTGTGCTCCGCGCGGAGGATGAGACGTTTTTCATCGGGAGTTATGCGTCGCCGGCGGCAGCGATTGAGGCGCATCTGGAATCCTTCCTCATCGCCGACGACGTCGCGATCACCGACGAAACGTCGGATTGGGCGGGGGTGACTTGGTTCACCGACGCGACGGCGGACGAAGTGCGGGCGGCGTTGCCGGAAGGTTTTCATTTTCGCGGACGTCGTGGTGGGGCGTCGCATTGGGAATGGGTGGCGCCGCGCGCGGTGGTGGCCGAAGTCGTGGCCGGACTCGATCCCGCCCTTGCGATATCGACCGAGACGATGGAGGAGCGACGCGTCGCGGCGGGAATTCCTGCCGTGCCGCGTGACATCGGCCCGGGCGAGCTGCCGCAGGAAGGCGGCCTCGAGCGCGACGCCATATCATTTTCGAAAGGCTGCTACCTCGGCCAAGAAGTCATGGCGCGCCTCCAAGCGATGGGCCAGGTGCGGCGTCAGCTTTTGCCGATAAGCGGAAGCGGAGCACCGCCTGCCGTGCCGGCGACGTTGTTTGCTGGTGAACGCGCGGTCGCGAAGATTCGATCCGTGGTCGCGACCGAAAGCGGCTGGCAGGGCTTGGCGCTGGTGATGTTGCTGCATTTGCCGGAAGACCGGCGGCTCGCGGTGAGTGCGGGCGGAGAGCCGGCGGTCACGGTGGAGGTGCCGGCGTGAACGAAATTGAGCAACTCACGCGACTGTGCGAACGCTTGGGTGCCGAACCCGCGGCCGCGGCGGTGATGGCGGCGCAATTGCAGAAGCGCGCGACGCAGTTGTCCGCGGAGCGCGGCGTGACCCGCGAGGAAGCGATGCATTATTTGCTCGAAGTCCTCGTGAAGGGCCGGCAAGGCGAGTCCCCCGAATCTCTCGCCATGTCCCGTCCCGAACCTTCCCCGCGCGAACGCCTGTTGACCCGATTTCATGCCGTCTTTGGTCGCGGACCGACGGTGATCACCCGCGCGCCGGGACGCATTGAGTTCATCGGCAATCACACCGACTACAACGGCGGCACCGTGCTGGGCGCGGCGATCGATCGCGGCGTGTGGGTAGGGCTGGCGCCGCGCGATGACGGTCAGCGGCGGTTTGCGAGTGAGCTGACGGAGGGCGTGGTCGAGACGAGCGCCGACCGGGTGGCGCCGCAAGCCGGAGAGGCGGCGTGGACCAACTATCCCTTGGGCGTGCTGGCGGCGCTGCCGGAGTTTGGTCTGCAGACACCGGCGGGATTTGATTACCTGGCGGTTTCCGACCTGCCGACGGGCGCGGGGCTCAGCAGCAGCGCGGCGATCGAGCTGGCCTCGGCCTTGGCATTTCTCGAAGTGACCGGCCAACACCCGGAACGGGAAACCGTGGTGAAGATCGGGCGGCACGCGGAAAATCATTTTGTCGGTGTGCCCTGCGGCATTCTCGACCAAGGCGTGTCGGGTTTCGGCCGCAAGGATCACCTGGTGTTCATCGATTGTCGCGGACCGGAGTTCGCGACGGTGCCGATGCCGGCGCAGGCTCGGTTTTGGATTTTCAACACGCACACCAAGCACGCGCTCGTGGACGGCCTGTATGCGGCGCGGCATCGGGAGTGCATGGCGGCGGCGCGGTTGCTCGGCGTGGAGCAACTTGTGGACTTGTCGCCAGATGATCTCACGGCGCGGATCGACTCATTGCCCCTGGTGGAGGCGCGGCGGGCGCGGCATATCGTGGAAGAAATCGTCCGGGTGGCGGCGACCCGCGCGACGCTGGCGGAGGGCGATTTGGTGGCGACGGGCAAGTTGTTGACGGCGTCGCACCGCAGCTCGCAGCATTTGTTCGAGAACAGCACGCCTGAGCTGGATTTCCTCGTCGACACGCTGACGGCGCTGCCCGGCGTGTTTGGCGCGCGCCTGACCGGAGGCGGCTTCGGTGGCGCGGCGATGGCGCTGACGGATGCGGCGTTCGGCGACGAGCAGGCGCAAACGGTGGCGAAGGCCTACGCGGCGCGTTTCGGCGGCGAATTGGAAATTCTGCAGACGCGCACCGGCGCCGGCGCGACGGTGCTCAGCGTGGATTGATCAGCTTTAGCTGCTCGCTGAGCCAGATCTTCTGTTTCCAGCGCAGGTTCTTCGACGACATGTCGATGGCGTAGAGGCTTTCGTCCATCTGCCGCGGGTCGAGCCCGAGCGTGGTGCAGAGCTTGCGCGCGAGCCAGCGCTCGATCTTGAGCACGACCATTTTTTTGCGCAGCCGCCCCTGGATGTCGCGGTTCAGCACGGTGGGAATGGTGTTGAGGGTCAGGATCTCGTCGATGGCGGTGCTGGCCATCTTGATGCGGCCTTCCTCGCTGGCGTAGAAGTGGGTGAGGGCGAACACGGTCTTGCGCGGCCGGGCGGCCTTCAGGACCTGGCAGGCCTGCACCACGGTGGAGCCGGTGCGCACCATATCGTCGAATAGCACGACGTCGTGCCCGGCGATGTCGCTGAGGCCCCATTGGCTGTCGCCGTGGACGTTGATGCTGACCCTGCGTTCGCCGGAGCGCTCCTTGTCGAGGAGGATGACCTTCACTTTCGGCAAGCCGAGGCGCTTGCACACTTCCTCCACGAAATCGCGCGCGCCCTTGTCGGGGGCGCAGAGCGCGAGGCCCTCGCCGTCGGCGTCAAAGTGCACGATGTCGGAGTTCCGCAGATAATCGACGTAGATATCGTAGGGGATCAGGTTGTGGAACTTGCCGTCGAAAATTTCCGCGAAGGTCGACTGCACCGAGTGCGAGTGATTGTGCACGGTGAACACGCGGTCCACGCCGGAGAGCTTGAGCATCTCGGCATAAAGTTTCGCGGTGAACGGCTGGCCGTCGAATTTCTTGAGATCCCTTTCGGTGCGGGAAAAGGACGTGCGGCCGAGGTCGGCGCGCGGTCCGCGGTCCTGGGCGGAATAGAAAAGATCGGGCTCGACGAGGATGACCTCGGCGGCGCCGTTCTCCTTGGCGGCGCGCGCCATCATGAAGGTGCGCATCGTCAGGCTCTGGCGGCTAAGAGCGAGATTGCTGGTGCTGACGATGACGACGCTGCGGCCGGCGAGCTTGTCCCCGATGGCGGTGAAGTCCTGTTCGTCCGAGATGAAGCGCGGGCAGAACTCGGAGTTGGCGAACTGTTTCAGGCTGATGAGGTCGGCGACGTCCTCCTGCTGGCCCATGGCATAGGCGACATCGATGGCAAACGGGTCATACGAGGAATTTCCGACGACGAGGTGGCGGGAGTCATGCATCAGGGGGCGGGCTGGAGGAGTTCGGCGAGCGAGGAAAAATAGGCGGCGACGTGAGGGGCGGCCCAAAGAAAGTAGATCGCGGCGGCGATGGCGAGCATGGGGCCAAACGGCACGTGCACGCCAAGCCCAAGTTCGGCCGGTTCGCCCTCGGGGGTCTCCGCGCGGGGAGCGACGGCGGTGGGTTTGCCGGCGAGCTTTTGCCACCCCAAGGCGACGGTGAACCACACTGTGCCGACGACGGCGCCGCCGAAAACGGCGAAGACAGCGCCCTGCCAGCCGCAGAACGCGCCGATCATGCCGACGAATTTCACGTCGCCGAATCCCATGGCCTCTTTCTTAAGGACCGCCTCGGCGGTCAGCGCGATCCAGAGCACGAGGCCCGAACCCACGAGCAGACCTTGCGCGCCCGCGACCGCGGCGCGGAGACTGTCGATTACGAAAATCCCGCCGTCGTGGCCGTGCAGCGCGGGCAGGACAAGGGAGAGGACCAGGCCGACCAGCCCGCCACCGATGGTGAAGCTGTCGGGAATGATGAGGTGGTCCAAGTCAATGAACGTGGCACCGATCAGCAGGCTGATGAACACCACGCCGGCGAGCGCCTTGGTCGGGGAAAATTGCAGCCAGCAGACGAGGAAGAGCAGGGCGGTCAGCAACTCGACGAAGGCGTAGCGAAAGCTGTAACTCCGGCCGCAGCACCGGGCGCGGCCGCGCAGGAGAAACCAACTCAGTACGGGAATGTTGTCATACCACGCGATCGGCGCGCCGCAGGCGCAATGCGAACCGGGAGTCACCACGGATTTTCCCGCCGGCACCCGGTAGATGACAACATTGAGGAAGCTCCCGATGCAGGCGCCGAACAGGGTGACCGCCGCGGGGAAAAACCACGGCATCTCGGAGTTGATCAGGGTGAAGTGAAACATGGCTTCAGTCGGTGCTGGCCAGCGCCCGTGCCATCAGCGGCGCCGCGCGGTCGGCGGGGACGTCGCTCCAGATTTCCAACGCCTTGGCGCCTTGGTGCACGAGCATCGCGAGGCCGTTGGCATGGGGCAGGCCCCGCGCGCCGGCGGCGCGCAGCAAGGGCGTGAGCGGCGGGGTGTAGATCATGTCGTAGACGCCCGCCGGCCGGGGCAGGGCGGCCAGGTCGATCGGCGCGGGATCGTTCTCGCTCAACCCGGCGGAGGTGGCGTTGACCACGAGGGCATCGGCCGGCAGATCCGGCGGCACTGCGGACGGCGAAAAACCGTGCAACGGGATGTCGCCGGCGACGGGTCGCAGTGCGGTGAGCAACGCGTCGAGATTGGCGGCGGTGCGGTTGGCGATCCAGAGCGAGGCGCAACCGCGCTGCAGGCATTCGACGGCCGCGCCGCGCGCGGCGCCACCCGCGCCGAGGAGCACGACGGGCCGGCCGGCGAGCTCGAGGCCGAGGGTTTCCCGCACGGCGGCGGCGAGGCCGTGGCCGTCGGTGTTAAAACCGTGCCAGCCGGTGGCGGTGCGGCGCAGGGTATTTACTGCGCCGACGGGCTGGGCAGTATCGTCGATCCGCTCAACCTCAGCCACCGCGAGAATTTTGTGCGGCACGGTGAGGTTGAGGCCGTGAAACCCGCGGGCGTGCAGCTGGCGGAGCGCGTCCGGCAAGTCAGCGGGGGGCACGTCGAAGCGGAAATACTGCCAGTCTCCGAGGCGCGGTTCGCTCGCGGCGAGACCCGCGAGCGCGGCGTTGTGCATGCGCGGACTGAGCGAGTGCTTGATGGGGTGGCCGAGGACCGCGAGGGCGGTGCCGCCGAACTCCCAGACGTCGAGATCGCGCAGGGTTAGCACGGCGGAATTGATCGAGTTCGCTTTCAGAGGCCGCGATTGAGACAGGTGCCCGGCTGCCGCGCAAAAAGTAAATCGCGGCGCGCGCCCTTAGGTCGAATGCTGTTCGAAGGCCGACTCGAACTCCTCGACGAAACTCGCGAACAACCGGGCGCACACGGCATCGCCGGCGGCGTGGTAGTGATTGGTGAGATTGCGGCAGCAGCGGCAGAGCACCTCGCGCACGGGGGTGGGGGCGAGATCGGCGGGCTGCGGGTCGAGGTGATTGGCCTGCAGCAGCTCGAAGACCTCCGCCGGGTCGCGAAAGACGCCGCGATCAAAAGGGTCGACAAAGAACACCGCGTCGTCCGTGAAGCTGCCGATGAGAAAATGCCCGGGAATTCCCACCGGCTCGAGCTCGAGCCCAACCCGCTCGGCGATGAACAGGTAGAGCAGGCTGAGTGAAAGCGGGATGCCCTTGCGGCGCTCCACCACGCGGTCGATCAGGCTGTTGAGCGGATCGGTGTAATTTTCCTGATTACCCCGGAAACCCCATTCGTGAAACAGCACACGATTGATTACGCGGCACTTTTCGCGCGCCGTGGCGGGCTCCGGAAGCAGCTCGTGGCAGCGCGCGGCGATAGTGTCGAAGGCGGAGCGGCAGGCGCCAACGTCGAGGCGCGGATTCACGGTCCGCGCCAGGAGCAGCGCGCCGGATTCGAGTTCGTAGTGAAACGAGCGGATGAAGGCGCGAAATTCCGCGACCGGGTCGGCCACGTGCATCTGGTCAAGATACCAGACGGCGTGGCGGGCGATGATTCGGTTGGGTTGCGCCGCGGCTTCCCGCAGGAAAGCGCGGGCGGGCTCGCCGACCTCGGAAAAGTGCGTGAGGAGGGCGGTGCGGACGTTGGGATTCGGGTCATCCAGCAGCGCCAGGAAGGATTCGCGCCGCTCCGGACTGACATTTTCCGTTTCCACGCCGCAAAACGAAGCGGCAATCGGACCACTGGCAATCCGGAAAGGCCCGCGGAAGGTTAATTTTTTAGGCGCGCGTGCCGAACAGCGCCGTGCCGACGCGGACCTGCGTGCTGCCGGCCTCGATCGCGGCTTGAAGATCTCCGCTCATGCCCATGGAAAGTTCGCACAAGGGCGTGCCGAAGCGTCCGGCCAGTTCATCGCGGATGGTGCGCAGGTTGACAAAGGTCCGCCGGGCCACGTCGGGATCGTCGCTCAATGGGGCGATGGTCATGAGTCCGTCCACGCGCAGGGCGCCGGCGGCCAGCGCAGCCTCCAGCAGGGCGGGGGCGTCGGTGGGCTCGGCGCCAAACTTGGCGGGATCCTGTCCGGCGTTGATCTGAAGAAGAATGGGCAGGACCTTGCCGGCGGCGGCGGCGGCGCGGTCGAGGTGGTTCACGAGTTTTACGCTGTCGACGCTTTGCACGCGATCGAAGGTCTCGGCGGCCAGCTTCGCCTTGTTGCTCTGCAGGTGACCGATCAACTCCCACGTAATCGCGGCGGAGCATTCCGCGCGTTTGGCCACGGCCTCCTGAACGCGATTTTCGCCCACGGCCCGCAGGCCGTAGCGGGCGGCGTAGTCCGCCGCGGCCGCCGGGTGGGTCTTGGTCACCGCGAGCAACTCCACTTTTGCCGGGTCGCGACCCACCGCGACGCAGGCCGCCGCGATCTGGGCGCGCACCTTATCAGCCCGGGTTTTGAACTCGTCGTAGGGCAGGGTCATCATGCGGGGGGCTAATAATGTTGCTTGGGAATTAGGAGTGTTTATGTTCCTCCGTATTCCGGCCAGTCATGCAAATTGAAAACTTCAAAATCTTCGCGGATCTCGTCGAAACCAAGAGTTTTTCCAAGTCCGCGAAGTTGAACGGCATCACGCAGTCCGCCGTCAGCCAGCAGGCCCGGGCGATGGAACGGCACTTCAAGACCCTGCTCATCGACCGCAGCCAAAAGCAATTTCAGCTCACGCGCGAGGGCCAACAAGTTTACGATTCGGCGAAGGAGATCCTGCACACCTACGACAAGCTGCTCAGCGAGCTGCAGGAGCTGAAGAAGATCATCAGCGGCACGATCCGCATATCGACGATCTACTCCATTGGCCTCCACGAGCTGCCGCCCTACATCAAGAAATTCCTGCACGACTTCCCGTCGGTCAACGTGCGGGTGGAATACCGGCGCTCGAACCTCGTCTACGAGGATATCCTGCACAACTCCGTGGACTTCGGCCTCGTGGCCTTCCCGGTCAAGACGCGCCAGATCGAGATCCTGCCGTTTCGCGCCGACCGGCTCGTGCTCATCACGCACCCGAACCACGCGTTGGCCCGCAAGGTGGAGATCGAGCTCAAGGACCTGATGGGCCAGCGATTCATCGGTTTCGATCCCGACATCCCGACGCGCAAGGCGGTCGACACCATTTTCCGCGACAACAAGCTCGAGCTCGATCCCGTGATGGAGTTCGACAACATCGAGACGGTGAAGCGCGCCGTGGAGATCGACCATGGCATCGCCATCGTGCCCTACGCCACGGTGATGCAGGAAACCAAGCAAGGCTCGCTCGCCGCCGTGCCGTTCAAGGGCAAGGACTTCACCCGTCCGCTGGCCATTCTCCACCGCAAGGGCCGCGTGCTGACGCCCGCGATGCGCAAATTCATCGAGACGCTGAGCCTCGATCTTTCCTGAGCCCGGAAAATCTCC